>JBBRMY010000075.1:0-12650 GCA_038230595.1 Ignavibacteria bacterium | reverse complement strand
TTTGTAATTAAGATCTTTTTGAGTTTTAGAAACATATTTGTTGTACTCATCCTTATAAAGCTTACCTCTTTTATATTCTGCCTTTAGAGTTTCCTTTTGCTTGTCAAATGACTGATATTCCTTTATATCAGTAAGCTTAATTATATGCCAGCCAAACTGAGTACGAAATATCTGAGAGATCTGACCTTTCTTTAATGTAAATGCAACACTGTCAAACTGCTGAACCATTCTTCTTCTGTCGAAAAATCCAAGGTCACCGCCTTTTGGAGCAGAACCCGGATCCTGAGAAATCTCAGTTGCAACTTTTCCAAAATCCTCTCCGCCTTTGACTCTGTCATAAGCATTTTTGATCTTATTATATGTTCCGAGAGAATCGATAACTTTTCCCAAACTGTCTTTTGTATCCTGTATTAAAATATGTGAAGCTCTGATAGATTCATTTCTTGGTCTTTTATCAGTAAGCTTTATTAAATGCAGTCCGAAAACAGTTCTCACCGGTTTTTTAGAATATTCACCGACTTTCATTTTAAATACTGCGTCTTCAAATTCCGGAACTGTCATTCCTGCTGTAAAATAATATAGATCACCACCGTTCTGAGCTACAGTCTGATCTTCTGAATATTTTTTTGCAACAGTATTAAAATCAGCACCATTCTTTAATTCAGCAAGAGCGTCATCAATTTTTTTGTAAGCTTTTAAAGAGTCTTCCGGGCTTGCAGCTTGAGGTAGATTAATTAGAATATGAGAAGCTCTTACCTCATTCTTCTTCATTTCATAAAGATTCTTTATATTTGGCTCTACTATTTTCTTATCTAAGAGAAATGAAGAAAGGAAATTCTTCTTATACTCATTAATATCGTTCTTTATGTCAGGATCGTTAGCCAGACCACGCTCTTTACCATCTTTAACTTTTAATCGGAACTTGATTAAAAGATCAAGAAAATCTTTTTTATCCTGCAATGGTTTTAATTTTGCGGAATCCGGATTATTAACAGTTTTCAGATACTGATTTTCAAATTCAGAAAGATAGATCTTTTCATCACCTATTTCTGCAACAACCTGCTTTTTCTTCATGGATGAGCAAGCAGAGATAACGACCATTCCTGTTAAAAGTATTAACAAAAAGGATTTAATAATAACTTTATTTCCTGTCATTTAATTTATAAGTTTTGTATTAATAATTGAGGTAAGTAGTATATTTTTAAAACATTTATAGCCTGCGATAAAAACTCAAACAAATATCTTTAAATTAGAATTGCAAAAAAATGTTTAATCAACATTTTACTCATTCTGATTTTGAATTACAAGTCATGAACTCATTAGTGTTCTTCTATAATATTCATAGAAAAAAAAGGAACCTAAAAGGTATTATTTGGAATTATGACAATTAATGAGTATTTTTAACAAGTGTACTAAATACTATACACATTTTAGCTGATTATTAAGCATTTAAAAATACTTGATTTTACACTTAAAAAGTTTTAATTTATAAACAAACAAAAACAATAAAGGATTCTTAACATGAAAAAATCATTTGTACTCACTATGCTATTAGTTTGCTCACTTTTCCTGACTAAAAGCATGTACGCTCAAGGATACACTGCTCCTGAGTCTATTATAGGCATTTCTTTAGAAGGTAATATGTCAGTTAACGATGCATACGGAGTTGGAAATAACTTTCTGACAAATGATTCATACGGTATGAAATATGGCAGAGGCGTTTCATTAAATTATTCTTATGGATTAGGTGTTACAAAAGCAAACAGAATAACTTTAGGCGCTATGTACAATAAAATGCTTAATGGAAATACAGGTTCATTCCCGTTCCTTGAAGTGAGCCCAACTCCACCGCACACTTTTTATGATATAATAACTGGTGCTCTTGGATATCAATACATGTTTAATGCAAGATGCAAAAATAAGCAATATGTAGGTGTAGCCTTTACAGTTAACTCTATACATACTCCTGCTTACAGTACTATAACTTTTGAAAATGCAACAAGATTCGGAGTTATGCTTTCAACAGGTTATGATTTCGCTTTAGGCAATGATATGAAATACGGTATAACAGTTGGTGCGAGATACCATGTATTGAATGCTTTTGCAAGAGACAATAAAGTATCAACCACTGTTAACAACATTAACGATGGTGCAGGATCTCCAGGACCGGGATTTAACAGATATATTGGATTACTTACTATTGACGCAGGATTCAATTTCTACACAGGCGTAAAACCAAGAAGAAGATAATCATAGTTAAGTTTATATTTTTAAAAGACCCCGCAGTCAGCGGGGTTTTTTTTTATACTATTTAATAATCTGATTCCAAGAGCGAAATACATTGACATATCTTTCAATTAGGCTTAAATTTAACCATTAATAAAAACCCTTCTATCGATTAGTTTATACATATCTAACAGCTTTCTCTAAAAAATCCGAAATTGTCATATAATTATTCTGCAAGTAAAAAATTTATAATTCCCATTGCTGTTTTTTTATCATGCATGGCACTTTTTTCATGCGAAAAAAAGAGCACTGATATTATTGATCCGTTCCTAAGCGCACCCGTGATCTCAAGCGCACGTATTAATGTTGATACAGTAAGAACTACAGGAATTTCTCCATCCATAAGCTTTATTGCTTCCATTAATGCAGGAATTCAGGGAACAGATGCTATTAAAAATGTATCCTGCAAGCTGATAGACCCTGCAGGAAATATTATAGGAAACTTTATACTAAACGATTCAGGAGTTTCACCTGATACAACGGCTAATAATGGAATTTACACAGGGAATATTAATCCCGGAACTATCTCATGCTTACTTGTAGGATCTTATTCGCTTCAATACATAGCTGAATCCAATTCAGGCTTGTTCAGCAATCAGATAAATCTGCCGGTATATGTAAAGAATATAAATAATCAAAATATTATAATTTCAAATCCGCAAATACCCGATAGCGTTGTCAGACCATTATCAGGTTCGTTTGAAATTACGTTAAAGATCACTGTTACAGATCCGGACGGGAAGTGTGATATCAGTTCTGTTTTCTTTGACGGATACAGACCAACTGGTTCTTTTATTTTCAGGTTCCCTATGCAGACCGGCTCTGAAGCAAACACTTATATATACACTGCACCGGTAACACCAGCTTCAGCAGATTCTTCATATGGTTATTTTAAATATAATTTTCAGGCAATAGATAATTCAGGATCATTAAGTAATATATTAAAGGATAGCATAAAATTTGTCAGACCTTAAGAAATATTTTTTATTAGTATTTATTTTTATAACTACTGTTAATTTTGCTTATTCGCAAACTAATATCAGCAGTTATAAAATTAATTCTAAATTATTGCTCCCATCAAAGTCCAATACTTTTACAAATGATATTGTTTCTACATCTGTAATTGTAGTACCAAAGACTTCTAAATTCATTATTAGTAATTTTATAACTGATATTATTAAGAATGGTGACACCACCTGGTTTGCAACAGGTAAAGGTTTGATGAGAACATTAGATAATTTTAATTCTTTTCAGTATTACAGAGGATTAGATCCATTCGGATTAGATGATATTTCAGGGTTAGCAGTTTATAAAAACCTTATAGTAGTATCAACAGCAACTACACAAGATGTAAGCGGTGATCAGGTCCCTGTTGGAACTGGAATAAAAGTGTCAACAGATTATGGACAGAACTGGTCATCATATCCGCAGCCAATCGATGGGCTTGGAGATTCCAACATAGTCTACGGCTCAAATACAATTCATGCTTTACCTGTAGTAGTAAAGCAGCAGAATCTGGCATACGATATAAATATTACAAGAAATCAGAACGATCTGAATAATTATACTATTTGGATCGCTTCATATGCAGGTGGAATTAGAAAATCTACAGATTACGGAAACACCTGGCAGAGAGTTGTTCTGCCTCCGGATAATCTTGACAGTATTTCAGTTAATGCCACCGGATATATTTTTTCTTTAGATCCTAGAAATAACCTGAATCATAGGGGATTTGCAACATCATCTCTGAATGATTCTACAATTTTTTGCGGAACAGCAAATGGAATTAATCGCTCCACAGATTACGGAAAAAGCTGGAGAAAATATAAATTTCAAAACTCAGGTACAGGAACTAACAGGGTTGCAGGTAATTTTGTTGTAAATTTCAAAGTACAGGAATACAATAATAAAAAAATATTATGGGCTGCCACAAGAAGAGCTGAAGATAATAATGAACAGAATGCCTTAACTTATTCTTCAGATGGAGGAAAGACCTGGGCTTATACTTTGAAAGATCTATCACCAAACGGTATCAGTTTTAAAGATTCAATTACTTACGGCTTAACAGATGGAGGAGTGTGGAGAAGTACATTTGGAGTGTTCGACTGGTCAAAACCATCTCTCATCTATGATGAACAGACAAGAGACCAGCTTGTAACAACTAAATTTTATTCAGGAAACAGTTACGGGGACACACTTTATTTTGGAACAGCTGACGGAATGGTAAGAACATTTGAGAACGGACAGCCATGGACTGCGAAATATAAGATCTTCCGTGCAGTATCGCCTATTGATCTTGCAACAGATATTAAAACTTATGCCGCACCAAACCCATTTTCACCGGATGATGAAGTCGTAAGAATATTTTATAAAACAGGTAAGGCAAGTTCAACTCTTACAATTAAGATATTTGATTTCGGTATGAACCCAGTCCGTACATTAATTCAGAATGCATCAAGAACAGGAACTGATGAACTTTTCACTCAATGGGATGGAAAGAATAATAAAGGCGCTCAAGTTGCCAATGGAGTTTATTTTTACAGAATTGAAGTTGATTCAGACAAGCCGGTATGGGGAAAAATATTAGTTCTACAGTAAATTTTAGATGAGATAATTAAAATGATATTAAAGAATATTATAAAGATCTTTTTGTTTGTATCAATCATTGCATCTTCATTTGCAAGCGCTCAAACAGGCAGTAATGCCGGTTCTTTTTCCAGATTAGGATTTGGAGCAAAAGGAATGAGCATGGGAAACGCAATGGTCTCAAATATATTTACTGATGTATCCGGATATTATAATCCGAGCTTATCCGCTTTTCAGAAAAAAGGAGCTGTAACTGTAGGCTACACATTCCTGTCGCTTGACAGACATTTGAATTTCTTAGGATTTTCAAAAAAGTTTAAGTTACCTGGTCAATCTATCGGGGGAGCGGGAATTTCTTTTTCGGTTATTAATTCAGGTGTAAATAATATTGATGGCAGAGATAATGATGGCGGAAGCTTAGGAAATCTTTCAACTTCAGAAAATCAGTTTTACCTGGCAACAAGCTTTCTTTTGAGTGAAAAATTTTCAATGGGTGTAGGCTTTAAAATGTATTATTCAAAGCTTTACGCAGGAGTTACTACTACTTCTATTGCGTTTGACGTTGGTGCTGTATTCAATCCGAAAGATAATTTATCTTTTGGAATATCTTTAAGAGATCTGAATGCTAAGTATAAGTGGGATACATCGCAGCTTTATGGAAGTAACGGAAATACCACAGAAGATAAATTTCCATTTTTAATGTCAGCAGGAGCAACAATGAAATTACCAAAAGACAAAGGATCTGTATCTGCTCAATTGAACTTTGAAAAAATACCAAAGTATACAGACAGATTAACCGGTATAGCAATTGAAAATAAAAATCAATTTTACTTTTCCTTAGGGGGAGAATATTTCATTACTGATCAGATCACATTAAGAGCAGGTCTTGACAGAATTAATCCGGGAAGCGATGATTTTGCGGGGAATATGAAGCCTTCAGCAGGTTTTGGATTTATGAAATCCATAAGTCAATCAAATTCTTTAGGATTTGATTATTCATTTCAGCTTGAGCCGTATTCAAAAGATCCAATTCAAAATTTAGGAATAATATTTAAATTCAAATGAACATGACGGTACGAAAATTATTCATATTATTAATTTTATCTTTCACTTCAACAGGAATTTTTGCTCAAAATGACGGAGCTGCAAATACAGGGCTGGCTTTTTTAAAAAATGGCGTTGGTGCGAGGCAGATCGCTATGGGAGAAACATCTTCACTTAATGAAGATGCCGCTTCTGTTTACTATAACCCAGCAAGATTATTATTCGGACCAAAAAACAGCGTAACGCTTATGCACAGCGCATCAGTTCAGGATGTAACAAATGATTTCATAGCCTCAAAGATCGCCTATGAAAAGTTTGCATTAGGTTTCGGAATTATTGCATCATCAATAAATAATATTGAAGTCAGGAATGCGCCAGGTCAGGTGATAGAAACATTCAATGCAAAGAATCTGTCAATTGGTCTTTCACTTGCTTACAAACTCAGTAAAAAAATTAAACTTGGCTTAACTACAAAGCTTCTTTATGAAAAAATATATGTAGATGAATCATCAGGTATGGCATTTGATCTCGGAACTGATATTACTTTTGGAAAATTCGATCTTTCTTTTGCAGTTGCAAATCTCGGAAGCATAACTGCTTTAAAAAATACTGAAACAGTTCTGCCAACTTCAATAAGATTCGGAACAGGTTACAGAAATCAAAAAGGAAGCATTACTTATATGGTAGGCCTTGATGGCTACAAAGTTCTTGATGGTGGTATATTCCATATAAATACAGGCGGAGAAATTGGATTTAAAGATATAGTTTTTTTACGAGCCGGATATCAGACTTCCTATGAAACCAAGGGATTTTCCACAGGCATTGGTCTTAAATATAAAAGCATAAATGTTGATTATGCATTTGTACCTTATAAAAATCAGTTCGGAAATTCAAATTCATTTTCACTGAGCCTTGTATTTTGATATCTGACACAGGTACTTTCTTCAGAATAAATACCGAATAATATTTCCACTTTTACTCTTCAAAATATTTAAGTAATTTTTTTACCACATAATAATATGTATAAAAATAAGCCTCATTTATTTTTCATACTATTAATTGCATTCATTATTGTACTGAAGCTTCCTGGTATTTTTACCGATGACATTCAGCCCTGGGATGAAGGAATGTATGCACAGAGAGTTAATTCAATTTCTACATTCGGTGATTTTTTCGACCAGAGCAGTCATTCTATAGAACACTTTTATTCAGGGTCTCACCCACCTCTTCTTATCTGGACAGGTTACTTGTTTACTTCAATACTCGGAGATCATGCTTACGTTTTCAAACTGGTCGTTTTCATTTTTGGGATCCTTTGCCTTTTAATGATATACCTTACCGGCATTGAATTGTATTATCTTATAAGTAAAGCCGATAAAGTAAAAGATCAGAAGCTGCCTGCGTTATTCGGTTCGCTTGGTGCTATGATCTTTTCAGGAAATATTATTTTCCATGTATTTTCTCAAAGATTTCAGTTTGATGTTCCATACACATTTTTTATAGTAACAGCGTTTTATTTTTTTATATTATATCTGAAAGATAAAAAAATGAAACATCTTTATTTTACCGGCATCTTATTCGGTCTCTGTTTGATGGTTAAAATATTAGTCGGCATATTTATCCCAATTGTTATATTTCTATTTTACATTTTATCGAGGGATAGGCTCCGCTTTAAAGACGTTGCCATTATTACGGGAATTGGTATACTCATAGCTGCTCCCTGGCATATTTACATGGTTGTGAAATACGGCAATGAATTCATTGAATACTTTTTTAATTATCATATTTATAAAAGAGCAACAGAAGGGGTGGATCAGAATACCAAAAATTCCGGACCATTATTTCATATAAATTATTTTTTAACTATAATTCCATTTGGGGTCATCCTTGCCATCAAATTATTCTATGATCTGCGTAATTTCAAAAAATTAAATATCTATACTAAGTTTTTAGATATATGGTTTCTTACGGGTCTTACAATATTAACATTATTCAGGACAAAGCTGGAAAGTTATACCTTTTTAATTTTATTGCCGGCATGCTTTATTATCCCTTCTCTGATACTTTTTGACTCAGATTTTTTATCGAAGAATAAAAAATATCTGTCTGCACTTTTAGCAATAAATTTAGTCTGGTACTCTACAGAATATTACCGGGATGCCGGAAGGATGTTTATTTTGGGGAATACAGTAAATTTAATTTTACTTGTGGGTTTATTACTGATTATAACTGCTATAATATATTTTATATATTTATATGCAATAAAGAAGCTGGAGCCCGGTAAATTTCTTGTCAGCCTTATTTCTTTAACTTTTATAATCTCCGGACTTTCTTATTTGATAAATAAGCCTAAATGGGAAAACAGTTTCATTTTATCTGGTATCAAAAATGAAATTCTGGTTAAGAACATTAAGAAAATTGTATATATTGGATTGAAAAAAGACAGGAACCCTCAATTCAGTTATTACTTTTCCGGTATTGATCAGGGCTGGAACAAAAGTGATATTAAATATAGTTATGTGAACGGAAATTCAAACGCCGATTCTATAAGGTCTGTAGTTTCATCTGTTGAAAGTAATTCAGCGATCTTAATTGAGAAAGATGGAATTAACAGAGGAACCTACATTGATTCAAAGCTATTTATGGGTGAGGAAAAACCGGCAATAACAGCCCCGGGGTATGAGCTTTATATTAAAAAATAATTTATGATCGAAGCTGTAAAATGTAATATTGAAACTGATGTTGACTGGAAAGAATTTCTAAGAAATCAGTATAATTTATTCTACGATCATAATTTTATAAAATATAATGATGTATTTGATAAAAATATTATATGGCATCATATAAAAATTAAAGAATCTGAGACACCAAAGATACTTTCAATAATTAATGGGTGTGAAATACACGAAGACGGAAAAAAAATATTTCTTTCAAGTGCGGGAGTAAGTTTTGGAGGATTCCTATGGAAGTACCGGACAAATCTGATAGATTATATAAAGATCATACGTGTATTCAATTCATATTTAAAAGTGAATGGGTTCTCAAAAGTAATTTTAAGATGCGTTCCTTTCCTATATAGTGTAAACCCTGACCAGGAAGGGGACTATGCTTTATTGCAATGCGGATATAATAATATCAGGAGCTCGATCACAAATATTGTTAGTCTTAAAGAATTTGATTTTGCTAAGATCCCTAATGCAAGAAGGCGGGCTATTAAAAATGCATCAGTTGAGATAAGTGTTTTGGAAAAGCCTGTTACTGATGATAACTTCTCGGAATTCTATGACCTGTTAGTAAAAGACCGGGCATTAAAAAATGTCAAGCCTACTCATTCTAAAGAAGAATTAATGTGGCTTAAAAATAATCTTCCGGATAATGTAATTTTTATGATCGCAAAGATATCTAACAGGATAATTGCCATTTGCGTTCTTTTTATAATTAATAAGAATATAGTTTTGAATTTTTATCTGGCAGCGGATAAGGAATATCAAAAAGATAACGTCTCTGAATATATATTATATAAATCAATTGAGTGGAGCAAGCAGAACAGTTTTAATTATTATGATATTGGCACGTCGGATATTAATAATCAGCTGCTTGAAGGTGTCTTTACATTCAAGAAGCGCTTCCTTGCCAATGGATTTCTCAGAAATACTTTTGAAGTAAATTTATAATAAAAATAATTGATAGAAAATAAGCGAATATTACTTACCGGCGGAGCAGGCTTTATAGGAAGCACTCTAACAGCAAACCTGATAGATAAAAATGAAATTGTTATTTACGATAACTTCTCGCGTGATTCATTAAAATACAAGAACATAACTTCTTCAAATTTAAAAGTTGTAAAAGGGGATATTCTTGATCTGGAAAAATTAACTAAAACAGCAAACGAATTTAATCCGCAAATAGTAGTGCATATGGCTGCGATAGCAGGAATAGATACTGTTATAAAAAGCCCGATCAATACTCTTGAAATAAATATCAACGGTACATTTAATATTTTAAAAGCTCTTGATAAAACTTCTTCGTCTCTAGAAAGATTTCTCGATTTTTCTACGAGCGAAGTTTTAGGCTCTTATGCATATAAGTCGACTGAGCTTTCCAATACCAACCTTGCACCGGTTGGAGAAGCAAGATGGACTTATTCAATTGGCAAAGTAGCTGGCGAGCATCTAGTACACAGCTATTACAAGGAAAGAGGCTATCCAACAGTAACTATTAGACCTTTTAACATATTTGGTCCCGGTCAGGTCGGAGAGGGCGCTATACAGGTCTTTATGAAGCATGCAGTCAAAGGTACAGATATTGAAATACATGGAGACGGTGATCAGATCAGGTCATGGTGCTATATTGAAGATATGATCAATGGAGTATTGCTTTGTCTTACTAATAAAAGTGCTGTTGGAGAAATATTTAACATAGGAAACCCCAAAGGTACTGTTACGATCTCATCTCTTGCTGAAAAAATAGTAAATATTACAGGATCTAAGTCTAAAATAAAATATGTTCCAAAAAATTATGTTGATGTTGAGCTTCGAATTCCAAGTATTGAAAAAGCAGAGAGAATACTTGATTTTAAACCTTTAGTAGATCTTAACGAGGGTATTAAAAGAACATTTGAATGGTATAAAAATAACGCTTAAGAATTTATATGAAAATTATTGATGCGCATATTCATATCGGACAATGGAGCGAGATGTTTCGCAGTTACAGTTCAACAATCGAAGAAGCTGTTGAGGAATTAAAGCGATCCGGAGTTGATGAAGCAGTTGCTATGCCTACTGATAAAACTTCAAACAGAGAATTGTTTGAAGGGTTAAGAAAGTCAGACTATAAATTCTATTACAATGCATGGATCGATCCTGCTGATACTGATCTTGATAATTTTCTTCAGGAAAATATAAATGGAATCTCCTGCTTTAAAATACACCCTTCCATTCAAAGAAAGAAGATTACTGATGAGAGTTATCAGAAATATCTTGATCTTGCATCACAAAAAAATATTCCGGTTGTAGTTCATTGCGGTAGGTGGAAAGAAATGGCAGGATATGAACTTTGCTTACAGTCTGCAAAAAAATTTCCTGATCTGAAATTAATTTTAGCTCATCTCGGAGGAGACCAGCCGAATATTTTTATGGAGTGCGCAGAAGAAGTCATTTCGCCTGAATATAAAAATGTATATCTCGGTACAGAATCGATAAGAGAGTTCTATTTTGTAAATGAGCTTGTTAAAAAAGTAAGTCCACAGAAAGTTATATTCGGAAGCGATTACAATCTTGGATTGCCTGCTACTTATATCCCTATCATTGACAGGTTAAAAATTAGTGAAGCGGAAAAGGAATTAATTTTTTCCGGAAATATTCTCAGGCTTATTAATAAAAGCTGATGAAAATTCTTCATATTGCTCCTCAAAACACTGCAGGAATGCCTATGGATTTTGTAAAAATGCAAAGGGCAGCAGGTCACACTTCCCATCTAATTACGATCTTTAAGAATACGCTCGATTTTGAAGAGGATATAAGTATTGGATTAAAGCTCCCGGCAAGCGAACTTGCCAAAAAATGGAGAGCTAAAAAGCTTTCAAATACACTAGCGGATAAACCTGAACTGAAATATATTAAGCCTAAGAATATTGCTGAAGATTATTATTTCAAGATAAGAGACCGGCTTAACAAAAAAAAGATCAACGAAATAATTGAGGAGTACGATCTCTTTAGTTATGATATATATCATTTTGACGGAGGCGCAGATCTTTTCCGGAATGTTAGTTTTGCAAAACAACTGAAGGAAAGAAAAAAGAAAATTGTATGCTGTTATTTTGGAAGTGACCTGAGAACACGAGGCATTTTTAAAGAACTTGATGAAATATCCGATCTTAATTTAACAGTAGAGTTTGATCATTTATCACTTTATAAAGGAATAAATTATTTATTCTTTCCTTTCGATATCTCGCAGTTAAGTTTTAAAACTCCTGATCTGCAAAAGATCAGAATTATTCATTCTCCGACAAACCGTGCATATAAAGGAACAGATAAGATAATTAAAGTAATAGAAGAATTAAAAAAAGCTGCAGATTTTGAATTTCTTCTGAAAGAAAATATTCACAGGAAGGAATTACTTGAAATAAAGCAAACTTGTAGTATCGCTATAGATCAGGTTGGTGGAGTTTCAGGAGGAAGCGGGTACGGAAAGAATTCGATCGAGAATCTTGCAATGGGGATACCGACTGCTACTGAGTTCAGCGAAGACTACCTGCATTTCATAAAAGAAAATCCCTTCATTTGCTCAACAATTGATACATTATATAATGACCTGCTGGAATTAATTAATAAGAGGGAAAAGCTAACAGAGCTTTCAAAAAAAGGAAGAAGCTGGGTAGAAAAATATCATTCATTCGAATCGGTAAATAAGCAGCTAATGAAATATTACGAGAAAAATAAAATTATATAGTTTTAATTCAGGATATAAAAAAACCTGAATGGTAGCTCCAGTCAGGTTTGTAATTAAAATTATTTGTGTAAGAACTAATTTGTTTCGTCTTGTATCATCTTTAACTCATCTTCTGCATAAATAAATCTTGAATATCTCCAGGCTTCTCCCTGTCTGTGAATAACCAGGCAAACACCATCTTCGATCATCATTCCAATATCAAAAGGAGCATCAAACCATTCCACATTTTTTTCGCCGACATTTTCAAAAGATAGCTCAGCTCTGTTCAAAAGGAACATAACTTT
>JBBRMY010000074.1:0-12814 GCA_038230595.1 Ignavibacteria bacterium | reverse complement strand
TTTTCAGATCAAACGTTCGGAGATGCAACTTTCAGGTCGAGGTCACGGATGTTTTTTTCTATTCTGCGCGGACGGGTGAATTCTCTTTTTTCATGCAGATCCTCATCTGTATAAATTCTGTTGATCTGAAGATCTTCTCTTATTCTCATCATTCTTAAAAGAGACTGCATCCAGCTGATGGTTGATTCTGCTACCTGATTATAATTTACGTCTGAATAATTCAGACCGTCATAACAGCCGCCTGTCTGATAATCAAACATTATCTGCTGCCTGTCATTCATTCCGAGGAACCATGAGAAAACCATTGATGCTTCATTTAGCCACTTCTTTTCTTTTGTTACGAGATATGCCTGGTAGCATGCATCTATTAGACATGGAATATCAACCGGCTGCTGATCAAAAACAGATCTCTCTTTTCCTTTAAAATACCATTTTTCATTTCCTATCAATGAAATATGTCCGTGCTCTTTCACCGTCAAAACTTCCATTAACCAGGAAAGTGATTCGAGACCGATCCTTATCAAATTCTGATCTTCATAATGCCGTCCGCCTAAAAGCATTGCAAGAGGCATTTTCGCATTTTCATAAGTTAAAAATCCCTCATACCATTTCCAGTCAGGTGAAGAATTCTTTTCATAACAATCTGCAAGATTTTTTAACAGCTTTTTTAAAACACGATTTATATCTCTTGCACCTGAAAACTTTCCCAGATAATACAGGCATCCGGAAACGGCAGACGCCATTGTTCTCAGATTTTTAAAAGTACTAATATTATCAACTGTTGCATCAAAAAGATCTTTAGCAATTCGCTCAAGAGAATTATCCGGCGGATTTTTGATCATATATCCAAGCACATGCAGAACCCGACCATTGCAATCATCAGAACCACGGTCATCAAGCCACTCCCTATCATAGCTCATAAAATTCCTGAAGAGCTGAAGCTCAGGATTATAAGCATGGACAATAAATGAAAAATAAGTTTTTATTAAAGGAATGACGCTTTCATCATTCGATATTTTTTTATAAATAAGCATTGCCTGCAATGCTCTTATATTATCGTCAGTACAATATCCTTCATTTCTGTTTGGCACTGAATAAATTGCGTGCTGAAGCATTCCGGTATCATCTGTTAAGGCGCGGAAGTGTTCAAGCTCAACTTCAGGAAGTGATGGGAATGAATCATAGCCATATTGAATAACATAGAAATCACCTGCAGATTTATGCTCTCTTATTGCTTCTTCAAAAGTTTCAAGATAGGAAGCAGCTACAACGGGCCAGATCATTTTTCTGCCCATATCATAAGCATTTTTCCTGTACTTATTTCTTTTTGTTTCGTCTTTTAATAGTGTAAGAAGCGCATTGGCAATATCCGGAGGAGAAGAAAATGGGACAAGAATTCCTCTTTCTTCAGCAAGAAGCTCTTCTGCATACCAATAAGGAGTTGATACAACTGCTTTTCCGCATGCAAGTGCATATGTCAGAGTTCCCGACACTACCTGTTCTTTATTTCTGTATGGACTGATGTAAATATCAGACATCAATAAAAATTCAAGAAGCTCGGTTGTATTAACGAATCTGTTTATGAAGAGAACATTCTCTTCAAGATTATTTTTTCTTACCAGGTTCTCAAGCTGCGTTCTGTATTCTTCTCCATACAATTTTTTAACATTCGGATGAGTTGCTCCAAGAATTATATATTTAAATTTCGGAAATTCCTTTTTCACCTGAACTAATGAATTGATAACATCTTCCAGACCTTTGCCAGGTCCTAACAGACCAAAAGTAAGAATTACCTTTTTATCTGCAAGCTGAAATTTATCCTTGTAATATGCCGGGTCGATGAACGGCACATCGTGAGCCCCGTGAGGAATATATTTTATTTTTTCCAGGGGAATGTTATAAATATCCTGAAGCATTTGAACCGATCTTTCAGAGAGAACTATAAGTCTTACCGAAATATCTGCAATCTCCTGAAAAACCTTATACTGATCAGGATTGGGATTTTCAAGAATAGTATGAAGAGTAGTTACTAATGGCTTTTTAAGATTTCTTATTAATGCGAGAATATTAGAGCCGGCATTTCCACCGTATAAACCAAATTCATGCTGTAGATTTACAACATTCGTAGGTGAAAGATTCAGGAAATTTGCAGCTTCACGGAAATCAGAAATTGATTTGTCATTAATTTCAAGCTTTACATCATTTGTATATTTATATCCTTCTGAAAGATTATTTAAAGCGGCAACCTGCATATCATCAGTATTGAGCTTTGCAATAGATGATGAAAGATCAGTCGCGAAAGTTGCAATTCCGCAAAGCCGGGGTGTATAAGACGATATATATGAAATTACCATTAGCTCTGATTATTTTTAAGCATTCTTAATATAATCCAGTACATCTGACATAGAAGCCGTAGCAATTGCCATTGAAGTATCAGCAGCACCGTAGTACATAATAAGATTATCATCTTTTACAACTACACCACAAGGAAAAGTTACGTCAGGAACATCTCCAATTCGTTCATATATTTCCTGAGGACCAAATACCCATTCATCACATCTTTTAATTATTTTTGTAGGATCATCCAGATCAAGCAAACAAAGACCAAGCCTGTAAATACTTCCTGCAGCAGTAGTTCTAACGCCATGATAAATTATCAGCCATCCATCTTTTGTCGCAATTGGCTGAGGACCTAATCCAACTTTATATGCATCCCACCAGCTTCCCTTCCTTGCCGGAATAAGAACCTGGCTATCACCCCAGTGCTTTAGATCAGGAGACATCGAGACCCATACATGTGCTCCAAGACTCCAGCTTGTTGGAGTCGGGCGGTGAATTAAGATCCATTTATCTTTAAACTTTCTGGGGAATAATGATGCATCCTTATCGTCCGGAGGCATAATAACACCATATCTTTTAAAATTTACAAAATCTTTTGTAGTTGCTAAAGAAACTAAAGGACCATTTGTGGAAAAAGATGTATAAGTAATCGCATACGTTCCCTCTTCGCCATCTTCTAATTTGACGATACGCGGATCTTCAATTCCATAAGCTTCTTCCGGGTATTTATCCGGTTCTGCTATCATTGTAGGCTTCGGATCTATTTTCCAGTTCGTAAAACCATCTTCGCTGACAGCTTTGCAAAGATGAGATGCCCCTTTCATATCTTCAACGCGGCAAAGTATCAAAACTTTATCTTCAAAAATTGTTGCAGCAGCATTAAAGATAGAATTGCATTTGTAAGGCCAGTCAGATGGTGCTAAAAATGGATTTTTGTGATATCTCTTGAAGAGGTCAGAGTGATGAGAATTTTTTGGTAATTCCATTATCAAGTTTTTGAGGTTAAGAGTTTACAAATATTATAAAATAGTCCAGGTTTTTCTTTCTTTCCATTCCGGTATTAAATGTTCCTTTGAAGTTTCCTTAGAAGCCACATGTTCATTAGCTTTACAATCATTTTTACTAAAACAATTTACAGGCTTCATTTCTTTATTGGATTTAATATCTTGCTTATTCATAGTTTTACTTTTAATCGTTATTATCAGTTCATAAAATCCGTTACTATTAAGAATAACTCAAAAGAGGAGTAATTTGTTCTATTTATTTTGGAATTGAGTTAATATATATACTATCAGTCATTTTTCGAAAGCAGGGGGTACCCTCTGAGTCATCCTTTTAATCTTAATACTGTCATTCCTGCGTAAGCAGCAGTCCATTAATCTTAATACTGTCATTCCTGCGAAAGCAGGAATCCCATAGATCAAAGTGAAAATTGAAATTAATTATTTTAGCTGTTGGAGTTGTTCCGATAACTAACGGCGGAGGAAGTATGGAGATAATGTATATTCCATCGATTAATGGGATTCCTGCTTTCGCAGGAATGACAAGCAGTTGATGAAGTTTACAATCCCAGGGTTTTTATTTTACGATAGAAAGTTCTTTCACTCATGTTCAATAATTTTGCAGCATTGGCACGATTTCCGCCGGATTCCTTAAGTGATTTAATGATCATATCTTTTTCAAGCTCAAGTTTTGAATCTTTAAGTGAAGATAACCCATCATCCTGCCTTGAAGGATCACCGTTATTATTATGGATCTCATCGGCAATATAAATAGTTTTTATATCTTCGTTTTCAGGTGTCATTAATACGGCTCTTCTTACTACATTTCGCAGCTCTCTTACATTTCCCGGCCAGGAATACTCAGTAATCTCATCCATTACCTGCTGAGAAACGCTTTTAATTCCTTTGTTCAATTCTTCATTTGCATTTTTAATAAAATATGAAACGAACTGGGGTATATCTTCTTTTCTATGTCTTAGAGGCGGAAGATCTATATTGAACTCATTAAGTCTGTAATAAAGATCATGTCTGAATTTTTTATTATTTACTGCATCAGCAAGCTTCACGTTAGTTGCAACAATAATTCGTACATCGATATCTAAAGTTTTTCTGCTTCCTAATCGCGTTACTTTTTTCTCCTGAATTACTCTGAGCAATCTTATCTGATGCGCATCAGAAAGATTAGTGATCTCATCAAGGAAAAGGGTTCCTCCGTTTGCCTGTTCGAACTTACCTTCCTTCGCAGTATCAGCACCCGTGAATGCCCCTTTTTCATATCCAAATAATTCACTTTCAATAAGGTTTTCAGGAATAGCGCCGCAATCTACTGCTACTAATTGCTTGTCTTTTCTTTCACTGTTTGAATGAATAAGAGTTGCGATCACTTCTTTTCCTGTACCCGATTCACCCTGAATTAAGACACTAAGCTTAGTAGGCGCAACTATATTTACCTGCTCAATAACTCTTTTCATAGGCTCGCTGTCACCGACAATATATTTCCCGTTTGCAGTCCCTTCAAATTTTTTCCTGAGAAGATTTACTTCCTCATTTAAATATTTATGCTCCAGTGCTTTTTTAATTATCATAAGAATCTCATCATTATCAAAGGGCTTTGTCACATAATCATATGCTCCGTATTTCATAGCATCAACAGCATTTTTAATTTCTCCGAAGGCAGTCAGCATTATCACAGGAAGGCTTTTATTTATCTTTTTGATTTCTCTTAAGACTTCCATTCCATCAATGCCGGGCATTTTAATATCACAGATAACCAGCGAAGGTGCCAGAGTTTTGATCTCTTTAAGAGCTTTGTAACCATCAGCAGCAGATGTAATTGAGTAGCCTTCTTCTTCAAGAAGGCTTGTTAATGAATATCTGATATATTTATTATCATCAACGATTAATATTTTTTCCATATTTAATTATTTTTTACGGGAAGACGCACTTCTATATTTGTTCCTTCTCCGGGAACACTTCGGATATTTAATCTGCCGTTATGAATTTTTATTGTTTGTGAAGCAAGAGCCATTCCAAGCCCGGTACCTGTATCTTTAGTAGTAAAGAATGGCTCAAAGATCTTATCTATATTTTTCTGGCTTATTCCAATACCGGTATCAATAAAATTTACAACCAGCTCATTATTTGATCTGTCAAAGGAGGCATCAAACTCCAGCTTTCCGCCATCCTCCATTGCCTCAATAGCATTAGAAATAAAATTAAAAAAAGCTGATTCCATCTTTTTTTCTTCAATATACATTGCAGGCAGTTTTTCCTGAAAATTACAAATAAGCTTAACGTTGTATTTATCACATCTGGGCTTTACCATATTCTTCATCTTTTCAAATAATTCGTTCATATTAATTGAACAGAATTCATTTACATCCGGCGATGCATAGTTTAGCAGATCTTTAATGATCTTATTTGCTATATCTGTATTGATCATGATATATCTCAGGTGCTTTTTCATTTTCTCATCAAGCGGAGCCTTTAAAAGCAGCTGTGATAAAGCGCTTATATTTGCAAGGGGATTTCTGATCTCATGAGCTATACCGGATGAGAAACGACCCAGTACAGCAAGCTTTTCATTATGAACTAATTCATTTTGAGTTTCTTTAAGCTTTTTATTGGAAAGGACGAGTTCCTGCTCTTTAATGGATATATCAGTTATGTCCTGTACTGTTCCGAATATCCTTTTTACTTCGCCGTTCTTCCCGAGCATAACATCTCCCTTACACGAAAGAATTTTCATTTCTCCCGAGGGCATTAAAACCCGCTGCAAATAGTTATGCTTCTTTTTCTGCTCAACCGCTTCCTTAAGATATCTCATCGTATCTTTCAGATCACTTTCCAGTATTCGTTTAGTAATATCCCCTGCGGATACATCATCTTCAGGCTCAAAGCCATATATTCTTTTCAGCTCATCTGAAAAATGTCTTTCATCTGATTCAATATCCCAGGTCCAGCTTCCCAGATGCGCCATCCGCTGAGCTTCTTTTAGAAGGGTTTCGCTTGTCTTTACTATTTCTTCAGTTCTTTTTCTTTCAATGATATTTCTAATGATAAAAGTTGTGTATTTTTCTTTCTTATCAAACCACACAGATGATGAAATTTCCAGAGGGAATTCAATATCATTTTTATGACATCCTGTTACTTCGAGCGGCAGATTTTTACTTCTGGCTTCCGCTATCTGATTGTTATTTTTGAACTTTTTAAGATTTAAAAGCTTTGTGATCGGCTCTCCGATAAGCTCTTTTCTGGTATATCCGAAATTCTTTAAAATACTTTCATTTACAAAATATATTTTTTCGTTCTTATCAAGAATAAGTATCCCATCTAATGCAGTTTCAGAAACTGCTCTGAATTTTGATTCGCTCGTAACAATATTTTCAAGCGCGATCTTTCTTTCTAATACTCTGCCGAGCTGAGTACCTATATTTTCTACAGACTCAAGATATTCAGGGTTTAAACTCCTTTTTGCTGTACTGTAAAACTCGAGGATACCTGCGACTTCATCTTCGATAAGAATCAGAAATGCAAGACCGGATTTGATTCCAAGCTCTTCAAAATATTTTTTGCGAACCGATATCTGATTTTGCTGTAAGTCTTCTATCCAGATTGATCTGCCTGTATAACGTACATGACCGGGAATACCTTCATTAATCGAGAAAAAAGTATTTTCTGATACAAATTTAAATTCTTTGAACTTTTCAGAAATGTTCTTATTCCATATTTTTGTTGATCTCAGAAGGTTATCTTTGTCAATTAAATATGCGTGTCCGATATCCCAATCTAAAACTTCACAGATCTTATCTATTGCAAATCCTAAAGCTTCATTTATATTAAATGTTTTGTTTGCAACTACAGTGATCTCCTGCATCAGCTTAAGCTTGGCATTTTGAACTTCAATTGTTTCTTCTTTTCTGCGCAGTTCAGTAATATCGACTGCAATTCCAACTATTGCTCTTGGCTTATTTTCAGTATCTCTCACAAGTGAAGTTGAAACTCTTACCGGAAATACAGAACCATCCTTTCTTACATTAAGTAACTCACCGGTCCAGCCGCCTTTTCTGGATTCTCTTGATATTTCTTCAGATAGTCCTTTTCCATGAGTTTCGTCCCGGATAACAGAGATCTTTTGTCCAACTAACTCTTTTTTACTATATCCGTAAGTTTCCTGAAATGCTTTATTAATAAAAATAATATTATTATCAAGATCAGTTATCCAGATAAGATCATTTGAGCTTTTAATAGTATGAGCAAGTACCTCAACTTCTTTTTCTGCTTTCAGCCTATGTTCAATTTCATTCTTAAGCTGCGCTATGGTTTTATTAAGATCATTTGTTCTGATCAGAACTTTTTCTTCAAGCTCATCATTTGCCTTTCTAAGAAGGACCTCAGCATTTTTCTTTTCTATAAATGTACCTATTTGCCTTCCGGTGGAATAAAGCATTTCAAGGAGATCGTTTATAGGAGCAACCTGATCAAGACTGAAGCATTCAATTATTGCTATTACTTTATTATTGGAAATTATCGGGAAAGCAAATGCAGAGCTGAATTCTATGTCTGATTTTTTCTCAAATTCTGTATTTGAATATTTAGACAGATCTTCAACCCAGATAGGATTTTTAGAAGTGTAAACATTTCCGGATAAAATAGAATTTTCTACCGATACTGTTCGTTTAATTTCCTTAATAAGGTCTTTTTCCTTAGAGTAAATGCCCTGAATTCGTAACTGCTTTCCGTTTTTATCATATATCCATATCACGCCTGCATCCCATTCAACCCCTTCAACAATAGTTTTCAGTACTTTTTCATAAGCTTCATTCAGGGAATCTGATTCCGAAAGCATTCGTGAAATATTATATTGAATATCGAGATATGAGTGTGCTTTCTTTCTATCATGAATATTAAAACCTGAACCAATAAAACCAACAAATGTGTCTCCCTCATATCTTGGAATTCCTTTATTATATACCCAGCAATAACTTCCGTTCGCATTCTTCAGCCTGTATTCAATTTCAAAAGGCTCTTTTTGAATAAAAGCTTCATCATATTTTGTGTTAAAGCTTGCCAGATCAGCTGGGTAAATACACTTTTCCCATCCTTCGTTTAAAGCATCTTCCAATGCGATCCCTGTATAGTCTAGCCAGGTTTTATTAAAGTAATTATGCGTTTTATCTTTGTCTGACATCCAGATAAGTACTGAAGAATTTTCTGCAAGTACTCTAAACCTTTCTTCCCTTTCTTCTAAAGCCTGTTCATGCTTTTTAAGATCAGTAATATCCATTGTCATGGAATAAAATCCGATCACCTCTCCGTTTTCATTTAAATTAGGAATCATATTTCCCTGTACGATCTTTTTACCATCAACGGTTTCCAAATTTGTTTCATAAGTCAGAGTTTCACCGCTCATAACTCTGTCAATAGAAGGCTTAAAATTCGGATAATTTTCTTTTATCAGATCTTTAATTTTTAAACCGATCACAGATTCCTTTTTCTTTCTGAACCATTTTTCATATACAACATTGTTGAATCTGTAAACTTCATCCTTGTCTACATATGATATAAGAGCTGGGATAGCATCTGTTATTAATGTAAGCTGCTTTTCTCTTTCCTGCAACGCTTTCTGAATATTAATATTCTCTGTAATATTTAAAGTAAAGATCAAAGAATTCCCATTCTCTTCAGTTAAAGAAGCATTACCAATAAGAATATCAACCTTTGAACCGTCTTTTTTAAAAAGGTTCTTATGGTATGGTTCAATAGATCCTTTTTCCCTTAAAGCTTCTCTCGCATAATTATCCTGCTCTTCAAAGTCGTGTGTATTTATATTATGCCAGTTAATAGGAAGATCTTTATGAGTATACCCGATCATAGATAAAAAAGCAGAATTTGCTTCTCTTATTATCAGGTCTTTACCAATGATAAAAACTCCTGCAATGGAAGAATCATATATTGTATTAAATCTATTTCTGGAAATTAAAAGATCTTTTGTCCTGTCAGCGACTTTTGTTTCCAGATTCTTATATGATTGTTTCAAGAGATCCAGTGCTTCATTTCTGGAATTAAAAAGCCTGCGGGTTATGTAAACTGAATAAATCATAATAATAAATCCTATCAATGTACTTACTATTATAAAGCCCTCAGTTTTATTTACTTTATCATCTAACTCTGAAACCCTTATCTCTAAAAAGTTATCTTCATCTTTTAGCATCTCCTCCCTTATGCTAATCATTTTTGATCTAAGATTGCTGCTTTCAATTACCCATTGGTTTATTTTTGATTCGTTGGGGGTAGGTTTTGAAGCTTCATCAAGTAAAATTTTTGCATAATTCAGTCTGTACTGTATGAGAGAATCTATACTATTTATTCTTAAGAGTTGAGTTTGGTTATCCTGAACGATCTTTTTAAGACTGATAAGCTTTACTTCAACAGACCCTTGATAAGCATTAAGCTTATTTTTTGCAAAACTAATGTTTTCCGAAGTCCGCATTCCTTTTTCGGTTGCAAATCTTTCAAGCTCTTTTACATTGGCAAGCTCATAATAAATGTTAAAAATATTCTCTTTAACATCATAGGTATGAGTAACCAACGATTTACTTGTCTGAAATTCTTTGACGCCTATGTATGATAATATTCCTACAAGGATGATCAGCCCGATTGAAAATACAAAAATTACCGGAACAAACTTTTCCAGAATAAATCTATCAGCTAGACCGGGTTTTTCTAATTTATCGCTATTGTTCAATTAAGTATGATTGAATTGATTGTCCTTACTTTTTGGCAGTTTACTGCCATATATGACATCAGACTGCCATTTATGTCTGTTAAAGTTAAAATTTTTAGAAAAAGTTTCACTTATTTTATGCTTTTTTGATTCAGAATACAGCTTTTCGCTTTTTTTTTATTATGGCACGGCAGTTGTATTAGTGTTAGTCAAACATAAATAACCAAACTATGAAAAAGGTAAAAGTCATTAAATCTACAACAGATGAGGTTCTTATTGAAAATGAGAATGACACTATCATAGACGAACAGACCGAAGAAGAAGTTTTACCACAAGCAGATTTCAGTGAAGATTACAAAGCAAGATTTTTAACAACAGTTATACCTCATACAGCTTATTTACAAAAATTTGCCATGACTTTTGTAAAGAACATCATGGATTCAGAAGATCTTGTACAGGAAACATTAGCAAGAGCTTACAGATTTTTCAATAACTTCCAAGACGGAACAAATTGCAGAGCTTGGTTAACAACTATCTTAAAGAACTTATATTTTAACGAATACAGAAAAATAAAAAAAGAAGGCGAAAAGATTTATTTAGACGATATCTACAATTCATCATCAATACTTGATAAAGAAGAAAGCGGTGTTGACAATGCAGAAGCAAAGTATTATTCACAGCTTCTTGATGACGAAATGGTAGGAGCTTTAAACAATATTAAAGAAAATTTTAAAGTAGTAATTATATTATGTGACCTTGAAGGTCTGAGCTATGAAGAGATCGCAGATTTCTTAAAATGCCCGGTTGGAACAGTAAGAAGCAGAATTCACAGAGCAAGAAAGCTTCTTCACAGAAAACTGTTACCATACGCCAAAAAAAGAGGTTATGTAACTACAAATGCAGCATAAGTGTTAACCCAACTTTGAATTTGAAGTTTACCCCAATTAGCTTCAAGTTTATCTCAACGACCCGCTTTAAACTACAAACAAAAGCCTTTCCAAAAGAAAGGCTTTCCTTTTTTATATAAAAAAATTCTAAACATAATCACCCTCCTCTTCTGTCATCCCGCACTTGATGCGATATACTTTCATCCAATAAAAATCCCCTCTTTACCTGTCATCCCGCACTTGATGCGGGATCCCAATATTCCGCGAAGCGGCGATTTAATTGTCATACCTCAAAAAGCCCCTCTTCCACTGTCATACTAAAAATGGTTTTCTTTTCATTTCTTTATATTAAGTTTAGAATAAGTTTCTAAAAAAGTAAAATAAATTTTCTACATGATTACTTCACCACCACCATCTTTCTCGTCTCTGTAAACCCATCCGTCACCATCTTATAAAAATATATCCCGCTCGGTTTAGATGAAGCATCAAATGTAACCGAATAACTTCCTGCATTTTGCTTTTCACTTACCAATGTCTCGACTTCATTACCTAATACATCGTAAACCTTCAACGAAACAAAATTAGATTTTGGTAACTCGTAATTAATTTTCGTTGTGGGGTTGAAAGGATTCGGATAATTTTGATAGAGAGAAAAATTATTTGGGATCTCAGTTAAGTTTTGAATTACCCCTGTTATCTGATCAATCCGTAAGGTAACAAAGTCATATGAGCTTTGAGTAAACTGCGCTTCACCTGTAACAAATACATTTCCCCATTTATCAACAGCAATATCGGTTGTAAAATAATGATAGATCGGGTTACCGGAATAAACAAAATTCCAGAGCAAATTCCCATTATTTGAATATTTCACAACTTGGTATTGAGAAAAATTCTGACTGTTATTTAAATTACATGCCATGTATACATTTCCTGCAGAGTCTAATGTAATTGAACTATTGGAAATTGAGCCGCCGTTTACTGTCTGCCTCCAAAGAAGCTGACCATTGCTATTATATTTAAAGGTTGAATATTTACTGTTATTAGTTATGCCGCATATATAAATATTATCTGATCTATCCATTTTCATATCATATGAGCCTGAAGCAACATCAGGAAGGCGGGATTCCCAGATTACATTTCCTGAAGGGTCATATTTTACAGTATAATAATTTGTAGCTCCTGAAGGTCCATTGCTTCGTCCGGTTACTATGATGTTGTCCATGGAATCTAATAAGACCTTTCTTGCTTCATCAATTCCGGCTGTTGGATCTCCTCCGTCATAAGCATTTTTCCATAAGAAATTTCCTAATGAATCAAATTTGATCGTTACAAAATCTAAATCTGTAGCTGGTGTAGATAGCCCACCAACTACAATGATATTGTTATTTCGGTCAACTGCTATCCCATTCAAGCTATAAAATCTGAAATCCGGGTAAACTTTCTTCCACAATGAATCACCGTTCCGGTTACATTTAAGCAAAGCTAAATAAACTCCGTTTCCATCCTGATTATTACCGGCATAAACTAAATTTTTATTTTTATCATAACTCATATTGAAAGTCGAGCAATTATAATATCTGGAATAAAGTAAATCTCCTGAAGGATTATATTTTAAAATTACTCTTCCTGACAAATATACATTTAATGAATCATCAAACAGTAATTGGCTTCCTGATGTATTACCCGAATCTGCAGCAGTAAATACATGGTACCAAACTGTATCGCCTGCAAGGTTGTATTTTATTATAGGT
Organism: Ignavibacteria bacterium; assembly: GCA_038230595.1. Classification (GTDB taxonomy): domain Bacteria; phylum Bacteroidota; class Ignavibacteria; order Tepidaquicellales; family Tepidaquicellaceae; genus JBBRMY01. The sequence goes on along the minus strand of JBBRMY010000074.1, from coordinate 108 downwards.
AACTTTCCATTACTTTCAGTTAAACCAAAGAAACCGGTTACATAAATATTACCTAAATTATCCGGTTTTACTATATGTGGAATATCCCATGTACTTTCCCCCAATCTT
>JBBRMY010000073.1:0-12852 GCA_038230595.1 Ignavibacteria bacterium | reverse complement strand
TAATAATTTTTCAAAAAGTCTAAATGATCTCTGAAATAATTTGCATTATATGGAGGTGAATCAATAACTGTATCTTTTTGAGTTGCAGGGTTAAAATACTTATTTGAAAGATCAAATGTTCCGTCACCTGTTGATAGGGAAACATCATCCGGCTGGAACTGTACAAGAATCGCAACAACCTTAAATGAATCCGTTCCAAATGGAAGCGGCTTTACCGGTGAATTATATCCCTGGTTAAGTGAATGATCAAATGTATAGTTTCTGCCTGTCTTGTTCTGTGCATTAGATTCTGTGAATATTAAAAGCGCAGCTGCGAAAAGAATAAAAGTTATTTTTACAGATCTCATTTATTTTTACTGGATTTGATTCTACTTTTGAATTGAATTACGGTGAATAAATATTAAATGCTTAATGTCTAAAGATAATACCTTTAAAAACTAAAAAGGAGATACAATGAATGTATCTCCTTTTATATTAATCAACTTTGAATATTTTTAGAATCCTACATTTAGACCGAATCTTAATGTATTCGCTAATGGATGATTTTCTTCAATAGTATTGATATAACTGAAGTCAAATCCATAAATACTGTATTTTATACCTGCGCCTAATGTGATGAACTTTCTGTTTCCGTTCGAAGGATCTTCATAAAAATAACCTGCTCTTAAAGCAATAAGCTTTGGCTTTCCGTACCAGTATTCAGCACCGATTGAAGTCTGAATTGATGCAGGAACATTTCCCTGGAAAGATGTAAAGATCGCCTTGTAAAAAGGATCTGATTGAGGTACACCATTTGCGTCAATGAATCTGTGTACAAGTAATTTTGAGAAATCCGTTGCAATAGTGAGATTATTAAATTCACTCTTTACAACCTGGTAAGCAAGACCTAATCTTAATTGAGTAGGTATTGGATCTGCCTGTGCAGCATCTACATAGGAGATCTTTGGTCCTAAATTAGAAAGATTAACACCTAATGAGAATCTGTCTTTTAAGAATTTTGCGCCTGTTTTAGGTCTCCACAGCATTGAAAGATCAAAGCTGGTTGAAAAAGCTGTTCCTTTACCTTGCTCATTTCCAACAATTGCATTTGGAGATAATCTTGAATAAATAAATCTGCTTGTAATACCCACGCCTAAAGATGGACTTAACTTAGTAGCATAAGCTAACGCAAAAGCAAGCTCATATGCTTTGTAATTATTAGCTTCATTTCCATTTCCTTGCTCATCTGTAAAAATAACTTCTCCGATATTTAAATATGTCAAACTAGCTCCGATAGTTCCATGAAGGCTTTTAACATATTTTTTACCTGCTAAATAATCATAGAAAAGATCACCAATTCCTAATCCAGCAAGCCATGGAGAGTGGGTAAAATTAACTTCGGTTCCTGCATTATCCTGAAATGCCAGACCTGAAGGGTTCCAATGCATAGCTGTTGCATCATCTGCAATAGCCGTTCCTGTTTCTCCCATACCTGAAAATCTTGCATTAGGACCTATAAGTAAAAAAGGTACTCCGGTTGAAACAGCAGTTGTTTGAGCTTTAGTATCGTTATTAATTAATGATAATCCGCTTATCATTAATATCGTTAGCAATACTCTGTTTACGTTTTTATTGAACATTTAATTATTTTTCTCCTTGGTTTTTTATTTATTTTAGCTTTGCTAATTTATTAATTTTACTTTGATTATATGACCCGTCTATAGACTTAACAGTCAGCTTATAAAGATAAGTTCCGTTGGCGATCTCATCACCATCTGTATCTTTACCGTCCCAGTCTATAGTTATATACTTTTCTGTAACATTCTGTTTATTTAGTTCTTTTATTAAACGACCTGCAATGGTATAAATTTTAATATTCAGGTTCATTGTCAGATCAACATTGTGCTGAAAAAGAAACGATGTAACATCCCTCATTGGATTTGGATAATTGTAAACATAATCCAGAGAAGTGCCCGAGCTCTGCTCAACATTAAAATCTATTGAGGTTGTTCCCGGGTTGTTATAAGAATCATAAGCAACCAGCTTTATATTGTTATGCCCTGTAGCCATATTGGTTAACTGATATTCCAGTGTTCCATTCTGAAATCCGGAAGTTGAATTATACAGCTGGGTAAGATCTATCTTATTACTATTATCATCATTTATTATTGCCTCAATTTTATGCCCAATAGTTCCTGTTAGGTTTATCCCTGATGCATCACTTATATCAAGGATCAGTTTAGGATTTTGATTCACTTTATCTCCGGAACGGAACGATCTGCTGTTAAGAAAAGCATTCAACACCGGTGGTATCGTGTCCGCTGGCGCTGTATTGTCGATTCCGTTTACAGAAAAGTTATGAGTATAACCAACTCCGTCATTATTATCATTCTTGAAATAACTCAGCATTTTTCCCTTACCTGAACCAGAATATGAAATATCACGGGGAACAATAAATTCAATTGACCATCTTCCGTTATTTACAGTTCCTCTTCCGCTGTATATTACACCGCCGTCAAGTCTGAAGTTGAATGGAAATCCAAAATCTGTAATGCTTATGAATTTATCTACATCAAATACTTTCAGATTAATATTCCCAGTATAGTCTGACCAGAAAGTTGAGTCAGGTCTTAAAATTCGTCCGGAAACTTTTACTCTTTGCAGCGCTTTCATTTCAAATAATGAATCCGTACTGGTATTATTTATACTGTCTATTTTAGTAAAGTATTGTGGAATTCCTAATCTAACAGTCGGATCTCCTAAAAGTACAAATTTAGAATCATTATCACCACCTGCAAGAGGCTGTTTTGTATTAAATAAAGATTTACCAAGTCTTATAGGTAGATTTTGTTCTTCTTTTAGGTACATCATATTATCCCAGAGAAGATTATTAAAGTATGAATTAGATCCGCTGAATACTGCTCTAACAGCCGCAATTGTTCCAATAGCCCCTTTATCCTTTGTATTTACCAGCTCTTCTGCTGCTGATGTAGAAAATGGATCGTCCCAGCGTGCAAGGTCACAGCTTGCAATAGTTACAAAAGGATATTTATCTTTATTATTCAGTTGTGGAATACTTACTTGTCTTTCAAAAATATGTTCATGTGCCCAGAGATCTGTACTCCCATGACCTATATAATTGATGATAAGCCTGCCCTCATTCCAGCTTTTTACAATATCCAGATTTGCCTGTGGCTTTCTTCTGCCCTGAGGTGTATATATAGCGGGATATGTTACAATATAAATTTTTTCTTTTTCAAAGTATGGTGGACAATGCACCTCAGAAAGCTGTTCGCTTTGAGATGTATGCAAGTCGCCTTCTTCTCCATTAGTTGCTTCTGTTGTCCATCCGTCATCTGCAACAAATAAAATCTTATCTCTCCACTTTTCAAAGTTTCTTGGATTTTCATAGCTTATGATCTTGTCAACTGCTATGCTTCCTTCAGTTTCATTTGATACGCATATTCTGCCGGAAGAAAAATCAGGTACGACAGGAATAGGGAATGTACTGCTTTCATTAATATCTACAAGAAAATCATCGCTGCAATAACTTTCAAGATCGCTCATCGATTCTGAATTGTGCTCAATAGGTGGTAGAAAATTTCGTGTCGATAAGTTATAAATGTTTTTATAATCATAGCTTCCATCACCAAAGAAAAGTATATAAACCGGTTTCTCTGTCCAGTTTGTATAAGCATACTTTATAAAATTTCTCATTGCAACAGGATCTTGTAATCCGCCGCTGAATTCATTGTAAACTTTATTAACATCTACTACAACTGTGTTTAATGAATTATTAACCGCAGTCTGCCTGTAATCTTTAAGCCTGTTAGCAGAGGTCATAAATTCTTTTGGTGCAAAAATAATGAACGAAGCTCCGTTATTAAGCGTACCTTTAAGGTTCTGGTTCTCGATCTTAGAAGTAATTGAAACAGGAGTTTTGTAATTATTATTTGCAGCAATATATTGCTTTACCAAGCCATTAGTATTCTGGTCCTGAAATTTTATCTCTCCGCTTTGATTTGAAAAAGGAGTTATGATCTTGCAGTCATTGAAATTTGTAACGTCAAATACTTTTACGTCATTTCCTGAAAAAGGGGATACATGATATTCCAATAGTCCTGTTGTATCAGGAGAATTAAACTTTAAATAATTATTATCAGCACTGGCAAATGATCTCTTATACAATAATTCCATGTAATCAAAATAACCAGCTGCAAGTGTTGTGTTACCTAACCCTGCCGGTGCTGAAACCCTGATTGCAGTGGATGTTTGTCCGGGATTCAACGAATAGAATAAGCCTGAAGGATTTCCACCCAGATTATCAAAAGTGATCTTGCCATATTGAGTCTGACCTGTGAAAATATACATTGAAGTCTGCAGAAGTGAATTGCCATCAGTAATGCTAAAGTACATAGGACTTGAAGAGCCGTTACCTATTTTTAATCTTAAATTAATATTTGAGCCGTTAACATATCCTTTAAGCTCTTTGTTAAAGCTAAAGGATTCATTTAATCCAATTCTCTGGCTTACCCAGAGCGTTCCGGTCGAACCGAGATTATTTACTTCAGGCTCATCAAATAATTTATCTGTAAAGCTTTGGACAGGCTGAATTCCCGGATTTGCAAGAGAAGCCAGTACTGGCATTCTTAATCCGTTTGCCCCTCCGAATGTTATATAATAATAATTAGATTTTGAAAAATGGTTTAAATAATGGTTATATGTATGGCTGTTAGAATCATACGACCAGTCGTTCGGAGAAAGACCATAAAATAAAATGTAATCATTGTCGTTAAATGTATTATCATCCTCACCTGAAACAAAAATTTTATTTTCAACTGGGTCTGTTGGAGCTGTGACCAGATTATCATAAGGAAGCTCATTGCCTCCATTTCCGTATATCTTTATCGTCTTAGGGTTTATTGCGCCGACATTGATGCCTGCAGATGTAAGAAATGCTTTATCCAGCTTATATATTCCTGTTTCATTTACTTCTATCTTATAAAAATCACCTGAAGCAAGCACGCTGTTTGTAATTGTCTGAACCTGTTATTTTCCGGTACTCCAGTTCATTGCTTCTGAATAATTTAAAGTTATTCCCGTAATAAATTCTTTCTCAGCCGAGCTTAATGAACGAGTCATCATTTTCGGAGCTGCTGTAAAATTAATTCTGACTCTAAGATAAGTATATTTTCTTACCTGCCCGCTTACTGGATTATACTCTACAGGTGTTATTAATAAATTTGAATAATATTTTTCTCTGAAGATTCCGATCTTTGAAAGTATTGCTGGAGACTCAGGATAAAATTTATTATAGCTGTAATACTTTTCATCTTTTCTGTAAACTTCATGCGGTATACTTGCATCCTGCTTGTTCTTCTGATTGCTGCCTTTTTCAAGAAAGGGGATTGGTCTTATCTCAAGACCGGTTATGTCTGTATATTTTGCGTCTAAGATCTGAACATTGTTAATTTCTGATGGAAGAAACACCGGAAAGCTTCTTGTTCTTACATCTGGTGAACCCGGCTTATCACCATTTATTATCTCATTCTTAAATGAAAATACAGTTCCTGAATTATTTTTGCTGCTCGGTCCTGCTGCTACATATTGAGGATTAAACTCAATTTCAATATAAGAATTTGTTGAAGATATGATCTTAAAATCAGGAATATTTACTTCTTGTTTTACATTCTGACCTGCCTTGTTCTGACTAGTAAGATCTTTAACAGAGCTCTGCTTGCTGTCCTTACTCTGTGAATAAGCTGTGCAGCTGATACCCAGAATGATTGTAAATATGAAAACGGCGGATAAGTTCTTCATGTTCAGAAATTCAGTTTTAAGCATTTTAATATTCGTTGAAATAAGATCATTCATATAAACTTCTTTAAAATAAAAAAACCATTTATTGCAGCTCAAATTATATTTGAACACTAATAAATGGTATTATATTTTAATTCATTAATTCCTTGTTTGATAAAGTACGTGTATTAAGCTATAACAGTTTCTCCTTTTTTAATTTTTCAAATATAAAGTTACTAATTGATATTGTCAATGGTTAAAAAGTCGCCGCATAGCAAAACGATCATACGTAAACTGTACAATAAGATGTAAAATTACGTAACAATTTGCAATGTATAATACAATTTAAGGCTTACTTTATTTTGCTCAATGCACCATCAATTAACTCAAAAAATTCATAAGCTTTATAATTTGAAAAATCTTTATTTTCCATGCCTTTTTTAACCTGATATAGAGTCCCTTCATTAAAATATTTATTTATTACATCATCATGCTCAGTTATAGTTGCTTCGGATTCTATCAAAAGTACCCAGTAAGTATTCTTAGTACCGTCACTTGTAACAGGGGAGTCTGAACATCCGCATCCGATAGATACTGAACCGCTTGACAGTAATGTAGTATTATGTCCAGGACTTGATATCCAACCGTTTACTACATCATTCCAGAAATATTTACCGGAAGTACCCATATAAAGATTTTCCTGAATCATTGTAAATGGAGGAATAACATCTGCTGTAAAAAGCTTATTCATAGATGGAATCCAGCCGTCTTTAATAGCTCTCATTGTCGCCCCTTCTCCATTTATAAAATGTTCAAGAGTCTGTGGATATGTTCCGTTAGCAATTTTGCCTGCAGTTTCCTTTGCTGATTTCATAAGTATTGAACTAACCGGTATTGAAATCTGACCTTTTACATCTGCTTCTGCTCCGCGCAACGTAAATTCAGGCTGCAGTATTGTTTGCCATTTCTTACTGTCTGCTCTGTATGAATTTACAGCATCAATTATATTATCTAAAGCCTTTTGTGTACAGCTTGAAGGAGCTGTGATCAGGTAAGCTTTATAATTATCCGAGGCACCTGTTTGAGAAAAAGAATAATTAGCAGTTATAAGTAATATTGTTAAAAGTATGGTTGAAATTAATTTATTCATTAAAAGTTATTATAAAATATATAACAGATATTTCAGCTAATATGTCCCCTTAAAAATAAGTAGAAATTAAAGCAAGTTCATTGTGAACATTAAAATGAATTGAATGAAAATAAAATGAGTATATATCAGAAAGGTTTTACTTCTTTCGCTTCAGGTCCATCTTTTCTATTACATCAAGATGATTCAGAGCATTCTTAGCAGCTTCCTGCTCAGCTTGCTTTTTGGATTTTCCTTTACCGCTACCTAAGCTCCTGCTGTCCACAAACACTTCAACTGTGAAAAGTTTGTTATGCTCCGGTCCTTCTTCCTTAATAACTTTATATTCTGGAATGAATTCCGTTTGTGCCTGTATATATTCCAGGAACTTGCTCTTGTGATTCTCATCAAACTGGTTCAGCCACTTAACATCGAGTTTATTAAATATCTCTCTGTTCAAAAATTCTTTCGCAGCATCGTAACCGGAATCCATAAATATTGCGCCGACTATTGCTTCATAAGCATCGGATAAGATGGTATCATAACCGTCTTCAATTGATTTAAGAGCAGTGTATGATGCTAATAAATATTTCTGAAGATTAATGATCTTTGCGCGTTCTGCAAGGAATTTTTTGTTTACGAGGATAGATCTGAATTTTGTAAGATCTCCTTCTTCATTGAGAGGGAAGTTCTTATATAAATATTCAGCAACGATCAGATCGAGAACTGCATCACCCAGGAACTCAAGTCTTTCATTGGAGATCAGACCTAATCCTGTCGGATCTCTTTTAACTTTTATGAATGATCTGTGAGTAAGTGAAGTAAAGAAATGACTCTTATCAATAATTTTATAATGTATCTCTTTTTCAAAGCTGTCAAAGTCTATTTGCTTATAAGCTTTTATTATAAAATCTTCTGACTTCTGCTTTGTTTTAAAGAAAGGAAGGTACTTGTTGAGAGACTTTAAAAGTTTAAACATATGTTCTACACTGGACATCTATTCTTCGTATTTCTTGAATACCAAAGCGGTATTGTGACCGCCAAATCCAAGATTATCTGATATAACCGTTCTTACTTCTTTTTTAATTGCTTTGTTTGGTACATAATTTAGATCGCACTCAGGATCGCTTTCTTCCTGATTTATGGTAGGTGGAATTATGCCATCTCTAATAGTTAAAATTGAAGCAATTGCTTCAATAGCTCCGGCTGCACCGAGTAAGTGGCCGATCATTGATTTTACTGAATGGATAGGTATCTGATTTGCTCTTTCTCCGAATACAGTTTTGAATGCTATAGTCTCATTCTTATCATTGTAATAAGTTGAAGTACCATGAGCATTTATAACATCAATATCATCAGGAGTCATTCCTGCATCCTGAATTGCTTTTTGTAATGCTCTTACAACACCTTCTCCATTCGGAGCAGGTTCTGTAATATGAAATGCATCTGCTGTTAATCCCATTCCCGCAAGCTCTGCGTAAATTTTTGCTCCTCTTGCTTTCGCATGTTCAAGCTCTTCAAGTATTAATGTTGCACCGCCTTCTCCCATTACAAAGCCATCTCTTCCCTTATCAAAAGGACGTGAGGCTTTTTGTGGATCATCATTTCTTGTTGAAAGCGCTTTCATAGCATTAAAGCCGCCAACTCCCATAGGACAGATAACTGCTTCTGAACCTCCGGTGAGCATTACATCAGCATCTCCTCTTTGTATAAGCATAAATGAATCACCTATACTGTGAGCTGAAGTGCTGCATGCAGAAGTTGTTGCATAGTTAGGACCTTTAAAGCCCCATTTAATTGAAATTCTTCCTGCTGCTATATCTGAGATAAGCATAGGAATAAAGAACGGACTTATTCTGTCCGGATTTCCGTCACGCTTAAAAAGATTTTTTTGCTGAGTATCATATGTCCACATTCCTCCTATACCTGAGCCGTAAACAACTCCGACTCTGTCCTTATCAAGTTTTTCCATATCAAACGCTGCATCATTAACTGCTTCTTCCGAAGCAGCAAGAGCATACTGTGTGAAAGGATCAACTCTTTGAGAAAGTTTGCGGTCCATAAAGTTTAAAGGATCGAATCCTTTAAGCTCCGCGGCAAAATGAGTATCAAATTCAGTTGAGTCGAATTTAGTTATAGGTCCGACACCGCTGACTCCTGTGATCAGTGAATTCCAGTAATCTTTAACATTAAGACCAACCGGGCTTACTACTCCGATACCGGTAATGACAACTCTTCTTTTCATATTATGGATTATAAAGCAGGTTTATTTTGCAAGCTTTGCTTCTATATAGGTAATTGCATCGCCGACTTTTTGTATTTTCTCAGCATCTTCATCAGGGATCTTGATCTCAAATTCTTCTTCAAATTTCATAACTAGCTCAACTGTATCTAAAGAATCAGCTCCGAGGTCATTAATAAATGAAGCATCATTGGTGATTTTGGATTCTTCTACTCCAAGCTTATCCATTACAGCGCTTCTTACTTTTGCCTCTATTTCTGCTTTAGTCATGACTTAACTCCGTTTTATTTGTTAAAATTTATAATAATTAATAATATAGTGGATTTATTAAAAAATTTAAAGAGCAAAGAATTACCGAAAAATGAGAAAATTATTTCAGCGTTTTTGAGGCCGCCGTATTATAAAGCTTCCTTCGATAGGATATTTTCCATATATAACATTATTCAAAACATTATCTCCGTTATCTGCTTGGCTTGTCCCTGCCCACCATGCCATTGCATATAGCTTTTTTTTTGATGGAACAAATTTATCGAATAAGATCACATGTCCTTTCCATATAACCATGTCTCCCTGCTGAAGGGTATTTTTCATTTCTTCAGTCAGCCGCATTCTGAGCTGCGTTATCTCTTCCGAATGATCTTCAGTAGTATCATTTTTTAAATACTCGATTGTAAATCGTGTCTTTAACGGAATATATGGAAATATATCATTGAACCGGGTTGTGTCAAACATATCCCTGCACAAAGTATTCACTTTAGGTGTTTTATAACCTGATTTGTATAAAGTATTTAAAGCGAAAATATTGCATTTAGTTGTCCAGCCAAGAACAAGCAGCTTATTGTTAAGCCAGTAAAGATAGGTTGAATCTACAGAAGGGGAATACATTGGATTTAGCTGTTCCGTCTTTGCAGTTGAGAATAATGCTGAATTGGTTTCAGAAGTATTATAATCAGTCGGTTCTTTTGATTTTTCTTTCGGCGGGTTTTTATTTGAATCATCTGTGTCGGGCTCATAACTTCCTGAAGTGCATCCATTAAAAATAAAAGAGGATGATATTAAAAACGAAATTAAAAAAAATATTTTATATGAACGTTTAGTCATTAAATATTTTTAGAGCTTATCTCAATCCTAAAATTAAGGAGAGGATTGGATAAAAGAGTAATGATTTTGTTTTTATTTGCCCCGGCCTTTAGGCCGGGGAGTTGATCAGAAAATTTCCGGCTTTAGCCGCACCATCAAAATTCAAAGATTAGACTAAAGCCTGAATCAAAGACAATAAAACCCTGACCTGAAGGCCGGGGCAAATAAAATCTTCAATAGTTCTTATTCTATTTATTTTGTGGAATCCTTTTTTGTATTGTTCAGCTTACTTTCAATATCTTTCAGCTCCTGCTCTTTTTTCTTTAATAGATCTATTTTGTATTGAAGTTGCTTTTCAACATCATTCATCTGCTTTTCAAAATCTGCCTTATCCCAGTATCCTATATCTTCAAAGTAACCTTTGAATAAAAAGTTGTGCTTAAGCGCCTCCATATTCTGATAAAATCCAAAAGTTGCTCTTTCAAGATTCGCTGAAGTCTGGGTTATATTTGAGACTGTTGTTTTAAATCCGTTTGCAATTGTTGTATCTGTCAAAAGTGTTCCTACAAGGCTTCGGCTTGAATTCAGTTTGTCAGTAATTTCAGAAATATTTTTTGTAACATTATCTATGCTTGCTGAAAGATTTTTGAAATCACCTGTTATCATATCAACACTTGTGGAAACTTTGAACAGTATTGCATTAACTGTTTTTGTTGAAGTTGCAAATCCATTAAATGTTGAATCTAAATTTTTGTATAATGACTCATTTGTAATAAGCTGTCCGATTGTTCCTTTACCATGGTTTATTCCATCGATCATTTCATCTACTTTACCGGTTATGACCTGTGCATTATCTCCTGAAGCTTTTAACGATTTAAAAATATCTTCTGCACTTATCGGTTTTGTTGATGCAAGGTAGTCGCCATTGTCAACAGAAAGGAACTGGGGTGATCCTGATGAGAGTTCAACTATTTTATTCCCTACAAGACCTTCTGAAGAAATAGAGACTTTCGAATCTTTTCTGATATATTGCTTCACATTAGAATTGATCGTCATAATCACTCTGATCTTAGTGGAAGTTTCAATATTGATACCGCTAACTGTCCCTACCTTTATTCCTCCAAAGTTCACAGTTGCTCCTTCAGTCAGTCCACTAACACTTTCAAAGACAGAGTTTATTTCAAAAGTAGAAGTGAACAGATTCTGCTTACTTCCAATAATGAAAATTGCAATTACAAATATTACAAATCCTCCGACAATAAAAAGACCAACTCGTAATTTTTTACTCTGATCCGGTTCCATATTTTTAAAATTATATTTTTTATAATAAACTTGTTATTCCTTTTTCGCCGCTGTTGGTGTTTTCACCAACAGCCACCCTTACAATTCAGACCTGACAGGTTATTTTCCCTGGCAGGTCGCTTTCCCGGTAACCCTCCGCTGTGGGTGTTTTCACCAACAGCCACCCTTCCTAACTGATCGCTTTTCCTTAGCGGTTTCTTGCAGTTATCCGTTACGACGCGGGAACGTCGTAACGAGAATAAAAAGCGATAAAATCACTTCTTCTCCGCCGGTAAAAACTCAAAGAACGACTTAACAAATGGATCATCAGACCTCTCTGCTTCATCAAATGTTCCGTCAATAATATATTTGCCATCCTTCAGAACAACAACTCTGTCAGCCGTCATCTGAGCGCACTCCATATCATGCGTAACTATGATAGATGCAACATTGAATTTTTCCTGAGTCATTAATATCAGCTCACTGATCTCTCTGGAAGTTGCAGGATCAAGACCTGTTGTAGGCTCATCATATAGTATTATTTCAGGATCAAGAACAAGTGTTCTTGCCAGAGCAATTCTTTTTCTCATACCGCCTGAAAGCTCAGACGGCATTTTATCCTTAGCCTTTAAAAGTCCTACATTGTTCAATGCTTCTTTAAGTCTTGTTTCCATTTCAGCAGCATTGTAATCGTAAAGCCTTTTCATTGGGAATATCAGATTTTCCCTTACAGTCATGGAATCATATAAGGCGCCGCTCTGAAATAAAAAACCTATTTTTTTTCTGATCTCTAGAAGTTCCTGCTTTGATAATTTCGGTATCTCCTGTGAAAAAACTCTTATTGAGCCCTCATCAGGTGTTAACAATCCTACAATACACTGAAGAATAACTGATTTTCCTGTTCCAGATCTTCCTAAAGTTACTAATGTTTCACCTTTTCTGACCTTAAGATTTATATCATTTAGAACTGTATTTGTTCCGAATGTCTTTTTAACATGCTCAATATTAATTACTATTCCGTTCTGCTTTTTGTCGCTCGACCGTGATTCAGATGACTTAGATTCTATCTTAGCCTCTTTCATTGGAGAGAGGTCAGAAGCATCATTCATTTTTTCAGTATTTCCTTTTTTATCGTAAGAGCGTTTTACAGGATTTTCATCTTCTCTTATCTTAGCTTCCTGTTCAAGATTTGATTCTTTCTGAACCTCTTCAGGTTCTTTCTCGTCATCTTTCCTCGGAGATTCTATTTGAGAATCTTCTTTGTCCATATCTTCACTGTTGAGCTTTTCCGGATTCATATAATTTTTATCCTGCTTGTCATCAGTAAGCTTCTTCTCTTTCTTCT
>JBBRMY010000072.1:0-12911 GCA_038230595.1 Ignavibacteria bacterium | reverse complement strand
TTTAGATGTCTGGAATTCAACTCCTGTTCCTAATTCAAACTGCCCCTGAAGCAAAGGCTTTGATTCTTCAGTTTCTAAAACCTGAGCTATTAATAATTTCTTTAAGGGAAAAATTAACATCGAACAAATTAAAAAGCTTTTTAGAATATTCCTCATAAAGAATCTTAAAGTTATACAAATATAATAATTCCTTATGAAAATCAAATGAAAGGAATATTAAATAAAGAGCAAAAGGGTTTTAAAAATTATGTTCTTGCTTGTTGAAAATATAGTCAATCATCAAAGATATATCGCCGGAATGAAAACCAAATGAAAATCCAAAAATATAAATTACAATTATACATTGTTATTATATCAAGATTTTGAAATTTTGAAACATGAACATTCTTTTGGTTGAAGACGAAAAAAAGATCTCTGAATTTATAAATAAGGGGTTCAAAGAACAGTCATATAACGTTACTGTTGCAGATAACGGCATTCATGGAGAAAAGATGGCATTAACAAATGCATTTGATCTCATAATTCTTGATGTACTTTTACCCGGGCAGAATGGCTGGCAAACCTGCATGAATATCAGAAATGAAGGTGTTCTTACTCCTATTCTTATGCTGACTTCTATGGGAGATACTGAGGATGTAGTCAAAGGTTTAAATATTGGAGCAGACGATTACCTGACAAAGCCATTTGAATTTAAGGAACTGCTTGCAAGATCGAGAGCTCTCTTGAGACGCAATTCCGGTGAAAAAAGATCTGTACTTCTTATCGATGATCTGGTAATGGAAGTCGATATGCACCATGTAAAAAGGGGTGATAAGGATATACACCTGACTCCAAAAGAATTCGCACTTCTGGAATATCTTTTAAGAAACAAAAGAAAAGTTCTTTCCCGTGACCAGATATCTGAAAGTATATGGGGAATTGACTACCAGGGAGAAAGTAATGTTATTGATACTTATATAAAATTCCTCAGACAAAAAATTGACAAAGGCTTTAAAAGTCCTCTAATACATACTGTAATCGGGATAGGATACATGATAAGAGAGGATAAATAAATGCTGAAGTATTTTAAAACTGTAAGGGGAAAGCTTACTATAGCATTTCTTTTGGTTTTTGGAATTATGCTAATAGTATTTTGCATTGTTATCTTCAACATCCAATCTTATCAATACAGAAATGAAATGGATAGTGCTATGAAGCTTATGGCAAAAGCACTTGAAGACGAAATAAAAAACTCAGGTATCGTTCCCGGAATTTATGATGAGGTCAATGAAACATATATTCCTTTTACAATTTCTTCTCAGCATTATATTGAAGTAGATGACAGCATTGGAATTGCTATCTTAAAATCTCCCCAGTTAAAAGGAAATTCCCTGCCAGCTGTAACTAATTACAAGGGATTGAGTGAAGAATATTGGACTTATTCCGGTATTTCAAATGAACCGTTCTGGAATAAAAAAGGTGTACGGATATTTCTCTATCCAATAAATTTTGAATCAAAAAAATATGTTATAAAAGCAGCTGTGCCTATATCCAATCTTCAGGATTCGATCAGTGATATTTTAATGATCTATTTTATTTGCATTCCACTTACTCTGCTAATATCTACTTTCGCAGGGATCAGGATCTCTAAAGAAATATACAAGCCGGTAAAAGAATTAACCAGTAAAGCTAACAATATATCAGCAGAAAATCTTAGTTTAAGACTTCCTGTAAACAGCAATGATGATGAGCTTGCACTGCTTTCTCAGACGTTAAATAATATGATGCAAAGAATTGAACGATCATTTATCAGCTTAAAGCAATTTACTTCTGATGCATCCCATGAGCTAAGAACTCCACTTACAATTTTGCGAGGGCAGATCGAAGTAAATTTAACAAAAAAGAGAACTACAGAGGAATATGAGCAGATATTAAAAGATAATCTCGATGAAATAATAAGACTTCAAACCATCGTGGAAAAACTGCTGGTTTTAAATAAGCTCGAGTCCGGAAGATCCGTACTTGAAATTAAGATTGTAGATATTAATGAGATCCTGATAGACGTGATCTCGAAAATAAGCTTCATAGCAAAAAACAAAAATATAAAAATAAATTTAAATATACTTGAAAAGGATATTGAAGCAATTAAAATTTACGGAGATGCCGGAAGCTTATTTAATGCTTTTTTTAATATTCTTGAAAATGCAGTCAAGTATTCAGAAAAAGATTCAGATGTAAGCTGTTCCATTACAAACGAACCTGATGATAAAAATATCTGTGTTTCAATAAAAGATAATGGGGTTGGAATTTCTCAGGATGAAATTAACAATATTTTTGAAAGATTTTACAGGGTTGACAGCTCGAGAACACGAGATAATGAAATGAGTCTTGGTCTGGGGCTTTCTATAGCTAAAGGAATTATTGAACTGCATAAAGGAAAGATAAACGTTACAAGTAATGAAGGCGAAGGATCTGTTTTTGAAATACGATTGCCATATTTATGAAAGACAGAACAGTGGTCCTTTGGTGGCGTTTCGATAAATTGAAACAAAAACCAACAGCGAAGCTTTTAACATTTTCAATGTTTATATAATTTTACATAATTTTCATCTGAATATGGAATTATTCAGTTTACATCCTACTTTATATATATAGAGAAAAATGTTTAATAGAATATTTAGACCCGAATAAAATGACAACAAATATACAGTCGAGAGAAACAGATCCTAAATGGGATCAGATAATGAATAAAGTACCGGAGGTTACCGCTTACTTCTGGATCATAAAGATATTAGGAACGACAGTTGGAGAAACTGCAGCTGATTTTCTCAACGTCAATCTTAATTTCGGACTTACGGGTACTTCAATTGTTACCGGTGTGCTGCTCGCAATTTCCCTATTATTTCAATTCAGGTCTAAAAAATATACTCCGAGCCTTTACTGGATATCTGTAGTATTGATCAGTGTGTTCGGAACACTTGTAACTGATAACCTAACCGACCATCTTGAAATTCCTCTTCAAACCAGCACAATTATTTTCACAATTCTTTTAGCTTTGTCGTTTTTAATATGGTATGCAAAAGAGAAAACTCTTTCTATACACAGTATTTACACTCGAAGACGAGAAGCATTCTACTGGCTAACTATACTCTTTTCTTTTGCTCTGGGAACAGCGTCAGGAGATCTGATGGCAGAAGGTCTTGGGCTTGGGTATTTAGTTACAGGTATTATAGTGGCTGTTACAATAATTATAATCGCAATTTCCTGGAAGATGGGTCTTAATTCAATACTTTCATTCTGGCTTATATATATTCTTACCCGTCCTCTTGGCGCTTCACTTGGAGATCTGCTATCACAAACACCTAATCATGGAGGTTTTGGACTTGGCGCTACTGTGACTAGTGCGATATTCCTTGCTGCCATTCTCATGTTAGTAATTTTCCTGACTATTACTAAAAAAGATGAAACTACAAGGGAGGTAATCAGAAAAAATGAAGAGCTGGCACCGGAAAAAGGAAATGCCATGCTTCAAACTGCTATAACTCTATTATTGCTTGTCGGACTTTCGATCGGAGGATATTTTATGCGACAGAAATCGCTTCAATCTTCAGATAATTCTCCTGATACTACTCAAGACACAAAAACAGATTCTACTAATAACAAAACTAATAAAACTACAAATCCGAATAGTATAACAACAACAACTACTAAAACAACAGTATCTCCACTTGGAGATCTCACTTTATTCCGCACCATAACGCAAGATACATTTGACAAACTAAATTCCGGAGATCAATCCGGAGCCACGAATCGTATAGGTGATCTTGAGTATGAATGGGATAATGCACAGGCTCGATTGAAACCGAAAAATGGAGCAGAGTGGAATAAGATCGATGGAAAAATTGATATTGTTCTTCGTGAGCTTCGCTCTACTCATCCAAATATCGCAACTGAAAAATCAGCGATTCAGGATTTGTTGGTTGTGCTTAAATAGATTTTTTAGAATGCTTTCTGACCTTTCCTTAAAGATGGCCGTTGGTGACGTTTCGAAAATTCGAAACTAAAACACCAACGGCTGCGGATCGAATGCTTTCAGATTTTTAAGTTAGAATTCCGTTGATGGCTTAACGATAAATCGAAACTAAACACCAACTGCGGAGATTGAAAGTATTGAAAATAAGAGAGCCCTTAATTCAGAAAATTAAGGGCTTTTTTTATGAGCTAATGGGCGGAGTTGAACCGCCGGCCTGCTGATTACGAATCAGCTGCTCTACCAACTGAGCTACATTAGCATTTAAAGTAACGTGGTATTGCAGATATGCGTTAATATCTCAAATTTTCTAAATCCATTCAATTCCAATTAAATGGTAAAACCGGAATGCTTTATAAATCGTATAGTATTAAACCATTTCAATTTCATTATTGTTATATTTGTATATGAAAATTTTAACAATTCTCACTTTTCTGATCATCGGAGCAACTCAGATCTATGCTCAGAATTTCCCTTTCCCTCAAAATACAACTAATTCTTACGGCATTATGCCGTCAAACAGAAACCATAATGATGTTGATACTGCTTATTCGAACTGGAAAAATAAACATATAACTTCTCAGGGTGCCGGCGGTTATCGAAGAGTTATATGGGATACTTTAAATGCAACTGTATCCGAAGGGATAGCATATGGAATGCTTATCTCAGTTAATATGAATGACAAAGCTTTGTTCGATGATCTATGGAATTTTTATGCGGTTCATCGCGACCCTAATGGCTTAATGTACTGGATACTTGATTCACTCGGAAATCCATTAGTAATTAACGGAATCCTTGTAGGAGCAGGCGGAGCAACTGATGCTGATCAGGATGCTGCATATGCGCTGACTCTTGCTAACGTTCAATGGGGCAGTGCAGGAACAATAAACTATTCTTCTGAATCAATAACACTTATTAATAATATATATCAGTATGAAATTGATTCTACTTACCATTTAATAAAATCAGGTGATGAGCCCTACCCTATTTACAGAGTTAATTGCTCTTACTTTGCAACTGCTTATTATAAAGTGTTTAAGTATGTAACAGGAAACAGCGGATGGGATATTGTCGCAGCCGCATGCTATGGATTTTTAAATTCAATTAATAATTCAACAACAGGCTTAGTGCCTGACTGGTGTCTGCCGAATGGAGCGCCAATGCCACCTTGCACTCCGCCTTACAGCTGCAGATATACATATTTCTATGATGCTACCCGGACTCCAATGCGGATAGCAATGGATTATATCTGGAATGGTGAACCGATAGCTTATGCATATTGCAAGAAAGTTTCTACATTTGCAAGAAGTCAGGGAGCTTCAAATATTACAGATGAATATGATCTTTCCGGAAATCCCATTGGCAGTTATCACAATAATGCATTCATAGGACCTTTTGCTGCAGGAACACTGGCAACAGATGCTTCATTGCAGAACTTTGCAGACAGTATTTATTCTGAAAACGTTTCAGTTTATAGCTCTAGGTATAATTATTATAACTCAAGTATTAAATTACTTTCATTGCTGATGATGACGGGAAATTTTATTAAAGAACAATATTTGCTGCCGGTTAATCTTCTAAGCTTTACTTCGATCGCAAATAAAAATGAAGTGCAGCTTAACTGGATAGTCAACAGCGAGCAGAATAATTCAGGATTTGAAATTGAAAGAGAAAATAATAATTCATGGAGTAAAGTTGGGTATGTTGAAGGAAGAGGTACATCTAATTTAGTAACACATTATACATTTTCCGACAGTAAACTGAATTCCGGGAAATATAAATACAGATTAAAGCAGATAGATTTCAATGGAAGTTTCAGATATTATGAATTAAGTAATGAAGTTGTCATCGGTATTCCTATTACTACAAAATTATTTCAGAATTATCCAAATCCATTTAATCCTTCAACAACAATAACTTTTCAATTAGCAAATACAGGTCATGTAAAGCTTGAGCTATATGATGTTTCAGGAAGAAGAGTTATGGATGTTATTGATGGCAATCTTGAGGCAGGTTACAGAACATTTAACCTGAATTTGCAAGGCTTTGCAAGCGGAATCTATTATTATGTTTTGAGAACTGATGAAGTTGTTGAGAGTAAAAAGCTTATGCTTGTAAAGTGAATTTTAATTTCGTTTCCAACCAGGAGATTGGGAACGAGAAAAACATATTATTAATTTGATGTAAATAAAAAAGGAAGACAATGTCTTCCTTTTTTTATTTAATAACTAACTCAAATCCTTCCTTAAAAAAGAAAGATATTTAATTTTATTTCACTAACATCATTCTTTTTACTTCAGAGAAATTATCTGCTGAAAGCTTATAGAAATAAATTCCTGACGAGAGATTAAATTCTCCGGTATTAAAGCTGATAGAATATTTTCCCGGTGACTTGAATTCATTTACCAGGTTTGCAACTTCTTTCCCAAGAATGTTGTAAACTTTCAAGGAAACAAATTTTGAGGCAGGAAGATCGTAATTTATTTTTGTTGAAGGGTTGAATGGATTAGGATAATTCTGTTCAAGCCTGAAAGAAACCGGAATCTCAGTTGAAACCGGGTTAATAAATGAAACACCGCCATTTGAAGTTTTAAGTATAGCTCCTCCTGTACCTACTACAGTTCCTATATTTCCATTGGCAAAGTTTACTCCATAGAGATCAAATGAAGTGCCGCTTGTCTGAGTTGTCCAGTTTATGCCTCCATTTACAGTTCTTAGAATTGTGCCGTTCTTTCCAACTGCTGCCCCTGTATTTGCGTCAGTAAAGTTAATCGAAAGAAACAGATTTGTAGTACCGGTAGATTGTGAAGTCCAGTTAACGCCACCGTTTACAGTTTTCAGAATTCTTCCTACTGAACCTGCAGCATATTCTGTATTTGCATCGATCATCTGAATCGCATATAGATCACCTGTGCTTCCGGCAGTTTGTGCTGTCCAGTTTGTTCCGCCATTTGTAGTTCTTCTTATAACTCCACCGAAGCCAACTGCAGTACCTGTATTTTCATCAACAAAACTTACATTTAAAAATGACTGGGATAGTCCTGTCGGCTGTTGAACCCAGGATGTGCCTCCGTTAGTTGTTTTTAAAATTAATCCAATTGTACCAACACCATAGCCTGTATTTGCATTTAGCATCTGAACACTATACAAATAATCAAAGCCTCCAAGAGATTGTGAGTTCCAGCTTGTACCTCCATTTGTAGTTCTAAGAATTACAGGTCCCGGACCTCCGACTGCAGTTCCGGTGTTTGCATCTGTGAAGGAAATTCCATAGAGAATATCTGCTGATCCTGAATTTTGCTTTACCCAATTTGTTCCTCCGTTGGAAGTTTTCATTATTGTTCCAAAATCACCTGATGCGTAAACAGTATTTGCATCAACGGATTTGACACTTAAAAGAAGATCAGTATTTCCTGATGATTGTAAAGACCAATTACCTCCAACATTTGAAGTTTTTAAAATTGAACCGAAGTTTCCTACAATCGAACAAAGAATTGGACTGTTCAATGTAATTCCATACAGATCTAAAGATGTACCTGAAACCTGTGGTGTCCATGTAATTCCAAAATCAGAAGTATAAATTATCTTACCTCCATTTCCGGCAGCAATACCAACTCCGGCACTCACCATCTCAATACAATTAATATCTGTAGTAATACCACTAGTAGCAGCAACCCAAGTAGTTCCACCATCTGTTGTTTTTCTCATTACTCCGTTTAAACCTGCTGCAACACCAACATTAGAATTAATGTAAGAAATTCCTTTCAGGTCAGTAGATGTACCGCTTGTTACAACATTCCAGCTCGTACCGCCATTAGTTGTAGATATTATTCTTCCGCTCTGGCCTACTGCTGAACCTCTCTGTGGATCTATAAAATTTAAGCTATAAAGATTGCTTGTTGTCCCTGTTGTCTGAGAAAACCAAGTCAATCCACCGTCAGTAGTCTGCTTCATAACTCCTGCTTTTCCTGCAATATAACCTATCGATGAACTAACAAAAAATATAGCATGGAGATCACTCGTAACTCCGCTTGCTCTTGATATCCAGTTTGAACCTCCATTGGTAGTCTGCAAAATCAGCCCGCCATTTCCAACCACTGTTCCAGTATTTGCATCTATGAATAATATTCCGTTAATATTATTTGTTACTCCAATGCTTAACAATTTCCATGATGCACCTGTGTCAGTTGTTTTTAAAACTGTTCCGTTATATCCTGCAGTAAATCCGGTAGTACTGTTTACATAAGAAACAGACGAAAGTAGATTTCCCTGTGGCAACGGGTTCTGCCAACCCATTGAGCATTTGCCTGAAATGTATATGACAGCAAGAAGATGAAAATACATATAGATCTGAAGATGATTTTCATAAATGATATATTTTTAAATTTAATTAATTAACTTTTTTCCAATTCTTAGTTTCTTCTAATACCTGAATCTTTCTCAGATCATTAACATAATTTTCTATGTATCCGCAATCTTTGCATACATAATTATCAAGATAACACATTTCAAACTTATCTCCGAATATTCCTCCTTTATCAGAATGCAGATTTAGTAAAAGCTGACCACTGTCTGCCTTAACACCGCCATCGAGACTATTGTATTCAGGTGCTACATACACATTTTTTGAACTGCATTTTGGGCAAAACCGTTTTTCATTTTAAGAAGGTTTAAGTATAATCTATATATAATTATCAAATATTGATATAAATAATGAAAAAGGCAAACTGTAGTAAATTCAGCTTGCCTATTTGGAATAACTATTTACTTCTGCTTTATTTTTATTTCAATAACACCATTTTTTTAACTTCTGAAAATTTATCCGTAGATAGCTTATAAAAATAAACACCGCTAGGGAATGCTGAAGCATCCCATTCTGATTCATAACTGCCAGCGTTTAAATGTTGTTCATTAACTAAAGATTGAACTTCTTTTCCAAGTGCATCGTATACTTTTAATGTAACTATAAAATTAAGAGGTATATCGAATTTTATTTTTGTTGTTGGATTAAATGGATTAGGGAAGTTTTGTTTTAAATTATAGTTTAAAGGGAGTGTGTTCCAACTTGAAGATATTCCGACTGAACTTGAGTATTTTACGGTTGTAATACCATAAAAGGAACCGCCACTTTGCCCTGTTACAAGTATATCGCTGTTTTCCCTCAACAAAAAATCTCTAAAGTAGTTTGTTGAGTAAAGTCCATTATATCTTAATGTATATTCCAAATCCCCCTCTGTATTATATTTAAGTATGAGATAAGAAGTATTACTTGTTGTACGAGAAGAACCTCCAATATAAAGTTTACCTTTACCATCTAAAAAGAGTTTATAACCGCTCTCATCATTGTTAGCCCCTGTTGCATAACTATATCTTCTTATCCATACTTCATCACCTGAGGTATTATACTTAATGGTTGTACAATCATATGAAGTATCTGCTCCAACACTTTCACCTGACACATATGAATTACCGGCGCTATCAACGGCGATTCCATATGCTCTGTCTTTATGGTTAAATGGTCCATTGTATATCTTTGTCCATTCTTTTTCACCTGTTAAAGAATTATACTTAATAGTAATATAATCTCTATTTGAAGCCGGATTATTATTAAGTATGCCTGTAACATAAACATTTCTAGTATAGTCTATTCCAAAATCACTTACTGCTTCAATAATATTTATAGGAGTATCAAAAGTATTCTTCCATAAAAGTACTCCTTGACCATTAAACTTCATTATTTTTCCGCCCATAAAATAAAAATTCCCATCTGAATCCATTTTGGATATTCCGGAAGCTGAATCTGAAATAGCTGACGATACTAATTGTCCTGATAAATTATATTTTTGCAGCATCATCCCGAAATCTCCATTAGTTACTTTCTTATATGAACATATTAAGTAGAATTCCGAATCTTTCATAAATAAATTACTTCACCAATAAGATATAGTATCATTTCCTAGTATCTTTTTTATCCATTGCTGAGATCCCTCCTGATTATATTTGATCATGAACATATCACTTATAGTTCCATTATTCCTAAAACTAAAGCCTGTAATATAAATATTGCCTATATTATCGAGCGCAATTTTACTAACACGATCATAGCTTGTTGCTGGAAATCCTGAACTACTATAAGTTACAACCCATTGCTGGACACCTGAAGGACTATACTTTATTGTTATAACATTTATCGGAAATGGATATGGGGGTATTCCAATTGTTCCCAAATCTGTAGTTCCGGTAACATATACATTTCCTACAGCATCAGAAACTATAGAGGTTGGATTGTCCTGGTAGTGATTCGGACCTTCATACCTCGCAACCCAAGATTGCTGCGGTTGTGAGAAAAGTATACCTGAAACCAAAGATAGGCTACAAATAATTAAAAGAGTAATGAAGAGAAGTAGTTTCTTTTTCATAACGATTTAATAAGTAGTGGAAAATAAAAAACCCCTTAAATATAATTTAAGGGGTTCGATTTTTTAAAACAATGATTAATTATGAATTACATGAAACTAAGCTAATTAATACCTGTACATATCATTTTTATATGGTCCTTCAGTTTTTACGCCGATGTAGTCTGCCTGTTCTTTGCTTAAAGTTTCAAGTTTTGCTCCAACTTTTGAAAGATGAAGTCTTGCTACTTTTTCATCAAGATGCTTAGGAAGTACATAAACTTTATTTTCATAATTTTCTGTGTTAGTCCAAAGCTCGATCTGTGCTAATGTCTGATTAGTGAATGAGTTTGACATTACAAATGAAGGATGACCCATTGCGCATCCAAGATTTACAAGTCTTCCTTCTGCAAGGATTATAACTTCATGATCTTCAACTGTGTAAATATCAACCTGAGGCTTTACAGTGTTTTTTGTATGTCCGAAATTTTCATTCAGCCATGCCATATCGATCTCATTATCAAAGTGTCCGATATTGCAAACAATAGCTTTATCTTTCATTGCTTTGAAATGTTTTCCTGAGATAATATTAAGATTACCTGTTGCAGTTACGAATATGTCTGCTTTTTTAGCAGCTTCATCCATTGTAAGAACCTGGAATCCGTCCATCGCTGCCTGGAGTGCACAGATAGGATCGATCTCAGTTACAAGTACTCTAGCACCTGCACCCTGAAGTGAAGCAGCAGAACCTTTACCAACATCACCGTAACCTGCAACTACTGCAACTTTACCTGCCATCATAACATCAGTTGCTCTTCTGATAGCATCAACTAATGATTCTTTACATCCGTACTTATTATCAAATTTTGATTTCGTTACTGAGTCATTCACGTTAATAGCCGGAATATGAAGAGTTCCGTTCTTCATTCTTTCATATAATCTGTGAACACCTGTAGTAGTTTCTTCTGAAAGACCTTTAATGCCTGCAATTAATTCCGGGTATTTATCGAAAACCATATTAGTAAGATCTCCACCATCATCAAGGATCATGTTCAAAGGTTTTGAAGTATCACCGAAGAATAAAGTCTGCTCAATACACCAGTCAAACTCTTCAGCATTCATACCTTTCCATGCATAAACAGGAATTCCTGCAGCAGCAATCGCAGCAGCAGCATGATCCTGAGTTGAAAAAATATTGCATGATGACCAAGTAACTTCTGCTCCTAAAGCAACTAATGTTTCTATAAGTACAGCAGTTTGGATTGTCATGTGAAGGCAGCCGGCAATTCTTGCACCTTTAAGAGGCTTTGAATTTCCATACTCTTCTCTTGTTGCCATTAAGCCCGGCATTTCTGCTTCAGCAAGCTTAATTTCTTTTCTTCCCCACTCTGCAAGCTTTATATCAGCAACTTTGTATTTTAATGTTGTGTCTAATTTCAGTGACGTACTCAAGTAATTCTCCTTTAATTTTTTATGTGAAATATAAGATACAAATTTCTGAATTTTAATGAAATTCAAAAATTATATGTATATTTGGCTTCTTTAAATTTGTGGGAATTTTTTTCAATAAAACTGTAGTTACATTTTAAGATAGTATTATTACTATTTAATTAAATTCCCTTAAATGAAAATATTAAAAGCTGTTTTTTTAACCCAATTAGCTCTAGTTCTGTTTTTAATCGCAGGATGTGACCAAAAAAGTGATACAACTATTATAAAGAAAGACAGTACAACTACAATAAACAATAATACTGAGAAAACTGTGGTTGTACCGCAGACAACTGAAAAAACAACAACGACTACAACAACCGTAGTTCCACCGACCACAACAACCACACCGGGTACGACAACTACAACAACTGTTGTATCACCCAAGATCGGAAAAACCTGGACTACTGTTACAACTAACAGAACAAATATGGATAAGTACATCGCCGCAAAAAATCAGCCTGAAGCACATGTGGTAGTTTATTCAATCAGAGATCTTATAAAATCACTTCCATCACAATCCGCATCTCTTGCAGCTGACAAAAGAGCAACATTAGAAAAGCTTGTAACACAGGCATCAGATCTTTCAGAAAAAGTTGATAAATATTTAGCAGCAAATGATTTTGCAAATGCTAAAGCTACATCCGATCAGCTGAACGCACTGCTTGACCAGATAAAGATTCTTTATCCGAGTGATAGTTTTTAAGATTTGATATATTTTAAGTGTAAATTTAAAAGGGCAGAAAATATTTTCTGCCCTTTTTTTATTACATTCTGATGGCTTTTGGTGAAGTTTCGATAAATCGAAACTAAAACACCAACAGCGGAGGGCGGTTTTTAAATTTAAAAAGGGCAGAAAATATTTTCTGCCCTTTTTTGTTACATTCTGATGGCTGTTGGTGACGTTTCGAAAAATCGAAACTAAAACACCAACAGCGGATGGTTATGGTGTTGTTTTGGGAGACGCAAATATGCGTCTCTACTTTTTGAGAAGGTCATGGGATCCCCGATAAAAGCAT
>JBBRMY010000071.1:0-12944 GCA_038230595.1 Ignavibacteria bacterium | reverse complement strand
GATGGCTCGTTAAACTCGAACATCAGAGACTTCCTGATCCACAAGCTTCATAGATTGAGATGCCCGCCTTACTAACTTTTCTGCTAGCTCTGCTGCTTTCCTGTTAATTAATGATTCCAAAGATCCGTCCTTTGGCACCAATCCATAAATTAATTTCATATCCATTGCATTTGCAGAATCACTTAATGTTTTTAAAGTTATTGAGCCTTCCTCTTCACGCTTTTCAATTTCATGTACACTTTGATTTGTAATAGAAAGTCTTTCAGAAAGCTGAAGCTGTGACATTCCAATTGTTTTTCGAATAGATCTAATCCATCCTTTTGCCGGAAAAATATTTTGTTCGAGAAGTTTTAGGTCCTTCATTTTTTGATCCAATTGCCTGACTTGAAGAGTATTTGTTTTCATAACTCATAAAAATAGGGATAAATTAATATAAATTCAATGCAAAGCCTTATAATAAAACATAAAAATCAGGTCATACCCTTATTTTATGTATTCCTTGAAAATTGAAACCTGGAAACTAAAAAGTGTGAAGAAGGTTAGAATTACTGTGACGAGAATTCAGATATCTTTCAATTTCATAATGGGATTCCTTTTTTAAAAAAGAAAGATGATTTGAACAATATTTGAAAGCAAAACTATTTCATTGAACTTTGCCATATGTAATTTGGTTTTCAATTACGTATAAATATCGTACCTTATATGTACTGGACTAACTTTCAATTATAAAAAATGAATAAATTATTTGCTGTAGTTATAGCTCTTGCAATGTTTTCTTTTCTGGCTTTTCAGATAAGTGATAAAGAGCCTGAAAAGAATAAAGAAAAAAGATTTACAAAGCCAATGGAATCTCAGGAAAATGTAACATCAAAATCCCGCAGATTCACAAAGCCATTAGATGAAGAAGCAGAAGAGAATGAAAATTTTAACTTCGGTTTGGATCTGGGATGGCAAGGGCAATTTTCACCTTCGGTTTTTACGAATGTAAATGTTTCTCAGAACACTGCACCTCAAAATGAAATGTCTGTGAAGATCAGTAAAAAAGATCCGAACAGAGTTGTTGCTGCATGGAGAGATTTCAGGCAGGGAGCAGATCCTGTAACAAGAAGACGGGTTGGTTACAGTTATTCTACTGACGGCGGAACAACATGGGCAGCAAGCCAGCTTCTTGATTCAACTTTATTACCGGGACTACCAAGAAACAGCGACCCTGCTGTATGTGAAGATACATCAGGCTTTTTTTATATTAATGTAATTGCACTCACAAATACAAATTCAAACGGAACATTAGCAGTCTATAAGTCAACCGATGGGGGAGTTACATTCCCTATAGCAGTGATTGTTGCGCAAAGCGGTTCTGAAGATAAAGAATATATCTGCACCGACTGGACTCCTAACAGTCCGTTCAGAAACAATTTATATATAAGCTGGACAAGGTTCAGTTCGGTAACAGGAATTAAGCTTACAAGATCTACGAATGCCGGACTTAACTGGACGGCGCCTGTATCGATAAGCGATATCACAAGCGGATTGCAGGGATCAGATATTTGCGTCGGAAAAAACGGCGAAGTTTATGTTTGCTGGTTAGACGGCAATGGTGCAATTGATGATTCGATAAAGTTTGATAAGTCAACAGACGGAGGACTGACATTCGGCGTTGATAAGACTGTTGGCGGGGGAGTCGGACCAACTATTCCGATCACAACCAGTGGTGTAACATTTCCATCCATAGCCACTGATATTTCAGGCGGACCAAATAACGGGAATATTTATGTAACATGGTCTGATGCAAGGAACGGAGATCCGGATATTTTTCTCAGCAGGTCAACTAATGGAGGGAACAACTGGTCGCCGGCAGTAAGAGTTAATAATGATGCAGTTGGCAACGGAAAGCTTCAGTGCTGGCCATGGATAGCAGTGAACGATTCAGGAAAAATTGCAATAAATTTTGTTGATTCCAGAAATACCTCAGTCAATACAACTTTTGAAATGTATCTTGCAAAATCTTCTGATGGTGGATTAACGTTTACAAATACGCTTCTGAGCACAGCTCAGTCACCATCGGCAAATCAGAATAGTGCAGTAAGATTTGGAGATTATATCGGAGTGGACTATTGGAAGAACAGGATAACACCTCTTTGGACAGACGAAAGAGCCGGAGGCTTTGATACCGAAGGTTATACATCTGTTATCAATACTCTGGTAAATGTAATACCGATCAGCACTTCGGTTCCGGACAAGTTTGAATTAAAACAGAATTATCCTAATCCATTCAATCCTTCAACCAGCATTGAGTTTGCTCTGCCTGTAAAAGGACTGGTCTCGATAAAGGTTTATGATATGCTTGGAAAAGAAGTGGCTCAGTTAGTTAATGAAGTTGTTGATGCCGGGTCGCACAAAGTTATCTGGAATGCATCAAATCTTTCTAGCGGAGTTTATGTTTACAAAATTACCACCGGCAGTTTCGAAGCAACAAAGAAAATGACGCTTGTGAAATAAATTTTGTTTTGTTTAATAAAAAAGCCATTGGTTAACCAATGGCTTTTTTATTTAATTCTTTTCAATCAATATACATACAATTATTTTCCGATACAAAACTTCGAAAAAACTTCGTTTAAAATATCATCATTTGATATCTCTCCGATAAGTTCACCGAGTGAACGCATTGCATTGCGGAGGTCTAAGGATATGAACTCACCTGACATGTGATCGTCAAGACTTTTAATTGCATTTTCGAGTGAGACAATGGTATTCTCCAAGCATATCCTGTGGCGGTTGTTGGTTAATATTATGTCATTGGTAGAAGCTGATATTTCTTCTTTGATCACTTTAGATATCATTGCAGTCTTAAGTGCTTCAATTGTTTCATCTTTCAGAAGTGAAATGAGCATGAAGTCATGCGCGTAACTTGTTCCTCGTATATCGCCTTTTATAGTATATTTATTCATTAGCTGAATTATATTCCTGAGAAAGGCATGGTTGTCATCTACTTTATCATCCTTAGTAAATACAAGCAGTGAATTTTTTCCTTCAACATATTCTGAATAATATTTTACTGAGCTGTCCATTTCTCTTGGCGGCTGTGAAGCATCAATAAGATAAACTATTAGATCGGCTTCTTTTATTTTTTCATGGCTGCGCTTAATGCCTTCTGATTCAAGCACATCTTCGGTTAGTCTTAACCCTGCAGTATCAACAAGATTGAACTGCACTCCGTTAATTATTAAACTTTCTTCTATATAATCTCTTGTTGTACCTGCTATATCGCTGACTATCGCTCGGTTAGTTTTTAAGAAGTAATTGAAGAGTGAAGATTTACCGCTGTTAGGTCTGCCGGCTATTACGAGATTAATTCCGTCACGAATAAACTTCCCCGAATTATAAGTTGCAATAATTTTTTCCATCTCATTCTTCAGGTTCGAAATGCCATTCTTCAGCTTATCCTTCTGAACGAATTCAAGATCTTCCTCTGCAAAATCAAGCTCAAGCTCAACAAGTCCTGTTAAATGAATTAGATCATTTCGGGAGGTTTTTACAAATTCCGATAATGAACCTTCAATCTGCTTAAGTGAAAATAAATGTGCCCGGTCAGTTTTTGATCTTATAAGGTCGGCAATCGCTTCTGCCTGTGATAGATCTATTCTGCCATTAAGAAATGCCCGCTTTGTAAATTCTCCGGGCTCTGCAAAACGACATCCTTTTTTTAAGAGAATACCAATTAATTTAGAGGAAATAAAATTTCCGCCGTGAGTTGAAATCTCTATCACGTCTTCGCCTGTGTAAGAATGAGGATTTTTAAATATAGAAACAACTACTTCATCGACTAAATGTTCTGAGTCAAAGATGTATCCAAAGTGTATCGTATGGGAAGCAATGGAATCTATATTAAAATTATTTTCTCCATTCTTATCTTTAAAAAATATCCCGGATGTTATTTCAAATGCTTTATTGCCTGAGATCCTGACGACTGCAATACTGCTTTCTCCCGGAGCAGTCGCAAGGGCTGTAATAGTATCTGATATGGAGTTATGTGGGTTCAATCTTTTTTATGTGTTTCGTAATAAAATAGACAAAGCTTCCGAAGCTTCGCAACATTCTGTAATGAATTAATTTTAATTCTTCTGCCTTCTGACTATCAGCCAGATAAATATCGGCGCGCCAATGAAGCTCGTGATGATACCTACAGGCAATTCCGATGGTGCAATAACAACCCGCGCAATAATATCAGATACAACCAGAAAAATGCTTCCTGTGATTATGCTGAACGGAATTGTATAACGGTGATCGATGCCAATTATCATTTTTGAAATATTCGGTATAATTAGCCCGACAAAAGTAATTATTCCGGCGATTGAAACAGCAGAAGCTGCAAGCAAAGCAGAAACAAAAACAGCAAGGACCTGCACTCTTTTAAGATTAAGTCCCGCTGATGCTGCCATTTCCTCACCAAGATTTAAAACGTTCAATTCTTTTGAAAGAAAAAAGCTCATGACTAATCCTATCACAACAAATCCGATAGTAAAATTAAATTCATTCCATCCTCTACCGGAAAGTCCTCCGCTCAGCCAAAAAATTATCTGGGTAACACTGTTGCCTGCAATGTAAAGCAGGAAGCCATTTACTGCGGCAAACAGCGCGCTTATTGCTATTCCTGCTAAGATGATTTTATTTGTAGAGATAAAATTATTATATTTATTTGATATCCCTTTTGCGATGTAAAAAATAAGAAACGTAGTGCCGATAGCAAAAATAAATGCAGCAGGCGTAAGAAGCGCATAAGAAAGAGACCATGGAATAATAAAAACAAGGATAGCACCAAGCCCTGCACCGGCTGAAATCCCCAATATTCCCGGTTCAGCAAGATTATTGCGCAAAAGAGATTGCAGTATTATTCCGGCTGCAGAAAGAGAGGAGCCGACAATAATAGCATTCAAAAGCCTTGGCAGGCGGAAATCCAGAATTATTTTTCTATAGGATTCATTATCCGATGAAAAGATCGTAAGTATCTCGCCTACAGGTATCTTTACACTTCCCAGATAAAGTGAGATCAGGGAAATAAGCAGCAGAATGACCAGCGCTATAATAATTTTGAAAAACCTGTGATTTTTTTTCGGATTCAAATAACCATGCTTATTGAAGTGTAATTCAATATATTAAATTAGAAGTTAGCACTTAATGAATAAATTCGGCTCGTTAAATATCAAAATTGCTCTTTTCATGAGCGGCGTGCTTATAGCTGTTGCCGTGCTATACTTTTCCCAGATAATAGTTCATAAGATCGAGGACAGAGAAAGGCAGATAGCAGGTCTTTATGCGCGTGCAATAGAATATCTTGCAAACAGTTCAGATGATACAGGCTCCGGAGAGTATGGATTTATTTTTAATGAAGTTCTTGAGCAGATCGATTTTCCAATCATAGCAACGAATTCTGAAAAAAACAGAGTTGAATTCAGCAAGAATGTTGATATGGATTCAACTAAAAAAATGAATAAGCAGGATACTCTAAAACTGCTTAATCTTGCTGCTGAAATGAGTAATATAAATACCCCAATTAAGGTCGCTTATAAAGGACAGGTGCTTAACTATGTACATTACGGGCAATCAAAATTAGTTACTCAGCTAAAGCTTCTCCCATATTTTGAATTTCTGATAGGAGGCATATTTATTCTTCTCGGGTATATTGGATTCTCCTATATAAAAAAGACAGAGCAAAGTAATATCTGGGTAGGTTTATCAAGAGAAACTGCGCATCAGCTGGGCACTCCCTTAAGTTCATTGATGGGGTGGGCAGAAATGCTGAAGACTATTGAAAATCCGGATCCTGCATTAAGCGAGATAACAACTGAAATTGAAAATGATCTGGAAAAGCTTAAAACTATTGCAGGCAGATTTTCAAAGATAGGATCTCAACCCAAGCTTGACAATGTTGATCTTTATGAAGTGATCAGAAAAGTAAGCGACTATTTTGAAAAACGCATTCCGAACCTTGTAACCGCTGATGGTCTGGTCACTAAAAAAGTTTTAGTAACAATTGAAGGAAACCGGAATATTCATTCAAAAGTTAATACGGATCTTTTTGAATGGGTAATTGAGAACTTAATGAAAAACTCACTGGATGCGATGGACAAACAGAACGGAAAAATAAATTTTCTTATTTCTGAAAAAGCACATGAGGTTTGCATAGATGTAACTGACAATGGAAAAGGTATAGACAAGAAATCAAAAAAAGATGTTTTCCGCCCGGGTTATTCAACAAAAAAGCGCGGATGGGGATTAGGACTAAGTCTTGCAAAAAGGATTATCGAAGATTATCATCATGGAAAGCTGGGAGTACAGGATTCAACTACAGGTAAAGGAACAACCTTCAGAATTAAACTGCCGAAAAAATAAGTTTTGAAAGAAGCATCATTAGACCAACACAATACCCAGCTTAAAGTAAAAGCAGCAGCTAATACATTTTTTGCAAGCTCTGCTTTAATGCTGGGATTTCTGCTTTTAGTTAAAATAGTATTTCAGATACTCATACTTAATGCCGGATACAGGTGGCTTTCTGCAGATGATTATTGCAGGACTGTAATATCATTCGAATGGATGCACGAGCCGAAGATATATTCCGGTGTCTGGCTTTCTCCTCATTTCTGGACAGTTGGTCTTGTAATGACATTTATAAAAGATCTTTTCGCAGCCTCTGTTTTTGTAAACTTCGTCTTTTCCTTTTTCACTTTAATTTATTTTTATAAGATAGCTTCTCTTTGCTTTTCGAAGCTTACTGCATTTTATTCATCATTAATTTTCTGCGTTTTTCCTTTTCAGGTTTGGCTTTCATTATCCGGACTTCCTGAATCTGTATTTTTTTTCTGGGCGATTGCAGGAATTTATTATTTTATTCTATGGAAACGTTCTCAGATAAAAGATGATAACAATTTATCAGTAATAAAGAGCGCAGGAAATTATAAATTCCTTATTCTATCTGCAGTTTGTTTTGCTCTTTCTAATTGCTTCAGGTATGAAGGCTGGCTTTTCAGTGTAGTTCTGGTTTTTCTATCATGCGAAAGGCTTTATCTTGAAAGGAAGTTTTCCAAAGCATTGTTTGTTGAAGTACTTCTCTCACTTATATCATTCACAACTATTATATGGTGGCTTCTGCAAAATAAGTCTGATCATGGTGATGCCTTCTTTTTCGCAAAGGAGACTACAAAGATATTTTCCGATCTTAATTCAGCAGGGATCATACAGAGATTTATACAGTATCCCTCTTTCATTTTTTATATTGCTCCGTTCACAACAGTTTTTGCTTTAAAAAAAGTTTATGATTCAGTTAAAAATAAGAATCCGTATATAATTTATCTTACCCTTTTTAACCTTCTCGAACTGACGTTACTGGTTTTTCAGGCAGCAATGGGAACAGGTGGTACAAACATGATATCGAGGTATATTGTTATAAATGCTCTGATGTTCGTTCCGTATGCAATTGAACAGCTAATGGATATAAAAAAAGTATTTACAATAGTTCTGCTTCCTGCAATATTTATTACCTATGTGATATGGAGCTTTAATTTTCCGCAGCCTTACAGGCAGGATACATTCGAAGTTGGAAATCTTCTTAAGAATGAGATCGCTAAAAAAAATATTAATGAAAAAGGAAAAGTTTACTTTGAAGAGATAGAAGGGTATTATGATATTTTCGGAGTTCAGGTGCTATCAAATGCTCCTGATAAATTTGTACTTGGAAATCTGGACACCCTGATAAAAAACGATCTGAAAGTAAAGCCACCGGAAACAAAAATACTAAAGAAGAAGATATCAGAAAGTGAAGAAGGGTTTAACGTTCTTGATGTTCAGAACTATCTTAAGAACAGTAATATTCAGATGGCAATTGTAAAAAGTGATGCTGTAAATGAAAAATTTAAAAGACTGAGCTTAAAGCATGAAGAAATCGGAGATTATAAAATATTTTATCTGAATGATAGAACGAATTATCTTAATGATTCGACCTTCTCTATATTTAAAAAGAAAGTACTTACTACAAAAGATGTTCCGGATGCAATAAATTTTAATAAGACCCTTGTAATAAGATCTGCCGATCTTGATAATACAGATTTTGGACTGAACCCTCAGACGGTTACAATTAACTGGGGAGCTATCAACAAAAATATATTAGATAGCCTGGATTATGAAAAGCTGGGCTTTGACCGATACAGCAGTGTAATTAATATCAAATCGGTTTATACTGACTCGATCGTTTATACAGTTTCCAGCAGAATATTTTCGGACAGAAATGTTGAAGATCTTATAGATTATAATAATGTAAAAAATATTATAGTATTAAAGCCGTTTGCAATGCTTGCTTATACAGCTAAGAATAAAACGCATCCATTTGAAAGCGGTGTCTATAAGATCGAGCTGAAGCTTTATGATTCAAAGCAGAAAAAATATCTTGAGCTCTTTAAAGGGGACTCACTTTACAAGCCTGATACAACCGAATTCAGGGATACAACAAAAATAAAAGGCGTTGATAGTATTTTATCAAAGCAGAAAAAAATACTTCTTACAAGCACTGCAAAGTATAATGATAACTATCCGATGGGATTGATAATTGCAATGTTTCCGGAAACAAATTATGACCTTCTTGTAAAACGTTCAAGCTCGGAAATTTATAAAGTAATGTCGCGAAATGGTATGAAAGTTTTTTTCTGGCAGCGATATCAGGGAGATCACTTTCTAAACTGGGTCTTTAATTATTTTTAGAGTAAAAAAGAACACAAAAAAACCTGACAAGCTTTTTCTCTGTCAGGTTAATTTACATTTACAATCGATATTTCTGTACGGACAGGTCGCGACCTGTCCGTACTCAACTTCTACTTCACTACTATATTCACCATTCTATTCTTCACAACTATTATCTTCACAATATCTTTTCCGGCTATGTGCTTTAATATAGATTCATTATCCATCGCAGCTTGTTCAAGATCTTTTTCCGTAGCGTCTGTGCTCATTTCCATCTTACCACGCATTTTTCCATTCACAGAGAAAGTGATCGTATTCTCATCAGCTCTTGAAAGCGCTTCATCATAAGAAGGCCACTCCTGTTCGCTCACCAACCCTTTATTTCCTATCATCACCCATAATTCTTCTGCAATGTGCGGAGCAAAAGGTGAAAGCATTACAAGAAATTTATCTATAAGCTCCTTACTAAGGTTTTCCTGCTTATATAATTCATTTATATATATCATCATCTGAGCGATTGAAGTGTTGAACTTCATGTCCATATCCTCAATATCACCGGTAATCTTTTTAATTGTAAAGTGAAGCACTTTATTTACTTTTGCTTCGGGCTTTTCATTAACAATGTTAGTCTTTACCTCACCTGTATTATCGTCAATTATTAATCTCCAGACCCGGTTTAAAAAACGAAAAATTCCTTCCATGCCTTTAGTATTCCATGGCTTGGATTGTTCAAGCGGTCCCATAAACATTTCAAAGAGCCTCATTGAATCTGCACCGAACTCTTCTATAACGTCATCAGGATTTATAACATTGCCTCTCGACTTGCTCATCTTTGAGCCGTCCTCACCAAGTATCATTCCCTGGTTAAAAAGCATGTTAAATGGCTCTGCATGGCTGACTAAATCCATATCATAAAGAAAGTTCATCCAGAATCTGGAATAAAGTAAATGTCCTACTGCATGTTCCGAACCGCCTATATAAAGATCAACCGGCATCCAGTATTTTTCCTTTTCTTTATCTATGAATTCCTTATCATTATTAGGATCAATATATCTTAAAAAATACCAGCTTGAACCTGCAAGCTGAGGCATAGTATTAGTTTCTCTTTTAGCAATTGCTCCGGTTTCTTTGTCAGTGACATTTAGCCATTCAGGTACATTAGCAAGAGGTGATTCACCTGTTCCGGATACTTTATAAGATTTTACTTCTGGCAGTTCAAGCGGCAGCTCACTTTCATCTAAGGCTATATAATGTGTATCATCTAAATGAAGAATCGGAAAAGGTTCTCCCCAGAATCTTTGACGTGAGAAAAGCCAGTCACGAAGCTTATAGCTTATACTTCTTTTGCCAACTTTCTTTTCTTCAAGCCAGTTTAAAATTTTTGCTTTTGCTTCAGGTGTACCTAAGCCGTTTAAAAAATCAGAGTTCACTGCATATCCGTCTATCGGATAACATTTCTCTCCGTTTCTTATCTCATCATAATAATGAGTAAGCCTGTGAGTTTCGTCGTGTGTAAGATGCTCAATACCAGCTCCCGAAAGAGTCAGTTCACCCGCTGATGTCGTAAGCTTTTTAAAAGCCAGTTCTTTCATATCGTAAGGTATTGTAACAGGCACTATTTCAAGATCGAATTTTTTTGCAAACTCCATATCTCTTTCATCATGCCCGGGAACACTCATTATTGCTCCTGTTCCATACGAAATAAGAACGTAATCAGAAATATACACAGGAATCTCTTTATGGTTTGCAGGATTAATTGCATATGCGCCTGTAAAAACTCCTGTTTTGTCTTTCGAAAGCTCTGCTCTTTCAAGATCAGATTTCCTTGCAGCCTGTTCTACATATTCTTCAACTTTTTTTATCTGATCTGAAGATGTAATCTTATTTACCAATGAATGCTCCGGAGCAAGTACTAAATATGTTGCTCCGAATATTGTATCAGGTCTTGTAGTGAAAACTGTGATAAGATCAGATCCTTTCGAATCTTCTTTATTATCCCAACCGGCAATTTTAAAATTAACCAGCGCTCCTTCACTTCTTCCTATCCAGTTTTTTTGTATCTCTTTAATATTTTCGGGCCAGGAAAGTGTTTCCATCTGTTTTAAAAGCCTGTCTGCATATTTTGTAATGCGCAATTTCCACTGGCGCATATTTTTTCTAATGATGGTGTTACCTTTTTCTATCTGCTCAGCAACTTCATCATTTGCAAGAACTGTTCCAAGCTCCGGACACCAGTTAACAGGTCCGTCAGCAAGATAAGCCAGTCTTCTTTCGTTAATAAATTTAAATTTCTCTTCCGAACTAAGAGCGGACGGAATGTTCAATTCACTAATTGGCTTTGCTTTTTGTTCTGCATCATCAAAATATGAATCATATAATTTCAGAAAGATCCATTGAGTCCATTTAAAAAATTCAGGCTCTGCAGTATTAATCTGCCTGTCCCAGTCAAATGAAAATCCTAATGACTTCAATTGGCTTCTAAATTTATTAATTGATTCTCCGGTTCGTATCTTAGGATGGATTCCCGTCTTCAATGCAAATTGTTCAGCAGGAAGCCCGAAAGCATCCCATCCCATAGGATGAAGAACATTAAAGCCTTTCATTCTTTTGAAGCGCGCAACTATATCGGTTGCAATATATCCTTCGGGATGTCCGACATGAAGCCCTTCTCCACTCGGATAGGGAAGCATATCTAATGAATAATACTTGGGTTTAGTCTTATCAAGTTCATCAATATCAGGAGTGCGGAAAGTTTTATTTTTATCCCAGTACTCCTGCCATTTCTTTTCAATTTTTATATGATCGTACTTCAATATGATTTAAATTTTAATGTAATTAATTTTGTGAGAATTTATCTGAAAAGCTTTTGGAGTTCTTCAAGGCTTTCATCAGAAGCTTTTGGTCCTAACAGAGTTGTAAGGTAACCGTCATATTTCTCGAAGAAGACTTTATTGTTTTGCGGATCGGTCGGAACAATAGGTTCGAATTTTTCAAAAAGTCCGTGCATTGGATAAAGTTTAATGTGAGCATGATTAACTCCCATTCCTTCCATTACCATTGCCGTCCTTTTTGTTTTCAGCTTTTCATCCATCATTTTTCCAACCTTCTTAGCGGCGATCATAAATTCTGAATATGCAGCTTCGTCCATATCAAAAGCATAACTGTCATAATGAGCTTTTGGAATAACAAGTGTCATCCCTTTTGTATTTGGAAAAATATCAAGTATAGTAATAAATTTTTCATCTTCCCAGATCTTAAAAGAAGGTATTTCTCCTTTTACGATCTTACAGAAAATGCAATCGTCATCGTAACCTTTATTGTCGCTATTTTGATGTATTTCACCCATTTAAACAAAAATACTGATTTTAAATTTTATAAGCAGGGCGAAAGCCACGACTATACCTCTATTCATCCCTTTGTATTCCATTTAATTCCATTTTGCAAATAAGTATATTTATTCTTAATCATGACCAAAGATAATATTAACAAAGCTGATATACTTTTTTTCGGAACACATCCCGACGATGTCGAGCTTTATTGCGGCGGTACAATACATAAGCTCGTTAAATCAGGCAAAAAAGTTATAATAGTCGATCTTTCCCGTGGTGAATTAGGAACAAGAGGTAATGCTGAGACCAGGTCATCTGAAGCGGATAAAGCAGGCAAGATATTGGGGATCTCTTCCAGAGAATGTCTTAATATTCCTGATGGAAATATTGAAAATAATAAAGAGAATCGGGAAAAAGTAATTTCTGCAATAAGAAAATATCAGCCTGAAATTATATTTGCTCCTTATCCTTTCGACAGACATCCTGACCACATAAATGCAGGTGAACTTATAAGAGATTCTAATTTTTACTCAGGATTAAGTAAAATTGAAATTCAAGATTCAAAATCATATAAAGCTCCAAAAGTTTTTTACTATCCGCATAATTATGAAATTCCGGTAAGTTTTATATTTGATATTACAGATAGCTTCGATAAAAAAATGGAATCTGTCTTTGCTTACTCAACTCAATTTTTTAATGAGAAAAGCAGCGAACCGGAGACATTCATAAGTACAAAGGCATTTAAGGAAGTGATCGAAGCAAGAGCAAAGACCTGGGGATTTAAGATAGGAACACAATATGGTGAACCGTATTTTACCTATGAGAATGTTAAAGTCGACGAGAAAAGTATTTTTTTGATCTGAGCAATCTGTTTCACAAAAATAAAAT
>JBBRMY010000070.1:0-12947 GCA_038230595.1 Ignavibacteria bacterium | reverse complement strand
AGTAAGCAAAATGTCTCACATACATTTCCCTGCAGCAGAAGAGTATAAAGAAAGATTAATTCAATTGGGAGAAAATCCTGAAAATATATTTAATTATGGCGCTCCGGGCTTAGATAATATTTATCAGAGAAAATTTTTATCAAGGAAGGAATTCTTTAATAAGATCGGATTAAATAATAATACAATAACTGCTTTGGTCACTTATCATCCGGCAACTATTGAAAATACTTCTGCAGAGGAACAAGCGATAAACATAACTGAAGCAATTGACGAAAGCGGTTTGAATGCCATTTTTACTGCAAGCAACGCTGATAAAGACGGAAACTCAATAAATAAAGTTTTTTTAGAATTTTGCAAAAACCAAGAAAACAGATTTAAATTTATACAGAATCTTGGAAGTGAATTATATTTAAATGGTTTGAAGAATACAGATCTTATGATAGGAAATTCATCAAGCGGTCTTACAGAAGCTCCCAGCTTTAAGCTTCCTGTTATTAATATCGGAAGCAGGCAGGATGGTAGAATAAAAGCAGGGAATATTCTGAACTCTTCAAATTCAAAAGATGATATAAAAAAGGCTATCGCAATTTCTCAATCAGAGGAATTTAAGAAAAAGCTGAATGACCTTAAGAATCCATATGACAACTCCGGAGATGGCAAAACATCTTACAGGATAAAAGAAAAACTTCTTTCTATAAAATCAGACAGATCAATTCTTAAAAAGAAATTTTACAAATTTAATAAAACTGAAGTTGACTAAAACTGAGATCACTAAATATCTGATCAATATTAATACAACGATCAAGGATGCTATGAAGCAAAGTGATTCAAGCGGTTCA
Organism: Ignavibacteria bacterium; assembly: GCA_038230595.1. Taxonomy (GTDB): domain Bacteria; phylum Bacteroidota; class Ignavibacteria; order Tepidaquicellales; family Tepidaquicellaceae; genus JBBRMY01. The sequence goes on along the minus strand of JBBRMY010000070.1, from coordinate 12,108 downwards.
AAAATTCTTTTTGTAACGGATGAAAAGCTCAACTTTATAGGATCATTAAGTGATGGTGATATCAGAAGATCTATCCTTTCAGATGGATTGCTTAATAAGGCTGTTAAAAATGTCTGCAACAAAAAGCCTTTTACAGTAGATGAAAATTATGATCTGGATGCTGTAAAAAAGCTCATGCTTGATATGCAGCTTGACTGCATTCCTGTAATTGACTCTGAAAATAAAATTACAGAGCTTCTTTTCTGGAATACAGTTCTGGGTTCTGATAAGAAGAAAGAAAAAAAAGAAAAGATCACTTCTCCGGTTGTTATAATGGCAGGGGGAAAAGGATCCAGGCTTGCACCTTTTACAAATATTCTTCCAAAGCCGCTTATACCGATCGGTAATAAAACTGTTCTGGAAATAATTATTGATAAATTTGCAGATCATAGTGTTGAAAAATTTTATCTGACAGTAAATTATAAGTCCAGGATAATCAAATACTATCTTGAAGAACTTATGCCTGATTTCAATGTTGAGTTTGTTGATGAAGATAAGCCCCTTGGAACTGCAGGAAGCTTGAGATTACTTAAGGACAAAATAAAAGAATGCTTCATAGTGACTAACTGTGATATTATAATTGATGCAGATTATTCTGAACTGATGAAATATCACAAAGCAAAAAATAATGATATTTCAATGGTTGTTTCTTTGAAGCATTATAAAATTCCATATGGAATTTGCAACATTGAGAACGGAGATGAATTAAAAAGCATAAGTGAAAAGCCTGAGTACAGCTATTTTATCAATACAGGCATGTATGTTCTTAAGCCGGAAGTATTAGAGCTTATTCCTGAAAATGAATTTTTTCATATTACTGATTTAATGGAAGCTGTTCAAAAAAATGGAGGTAAGGTAGGAACGTATCCCATTAGTGAAAAGTCATGGATTGATACAGGGGAATGGGATGAATATAAAAAAGCAATAAAAATGTTTGATGTATAATAAAATATCAGATCTATGATCCTGGGAACAATTTGCGTTAGAGCAGGATCAAAAGGTGTTCCGGGGAAAAATATCCGGCCGTTATGCGGCAAGCCAATGATATTATATACGATCGATGCAGCGAAAAAAGCAGCAGCTTTAGATGATATTATTATATCAACGGATTCTGAAGAAGCAGCAAGATTAGGAAAAGATGCCGGTATAAATGTTCCATTCATGAGACCGGAAAATCTTTCAAATGACAGGGCAGGTAAATGGGAAGTTTTTAAACATGCTTTAACAGAATACGAAAAGGTAAGTAATAAATCATTTGAATATCTTGTTGACCTGGATGTTACTGCTCCGTTAAAGTCAAGTGAAGATATAAATGCTGTAATAGAATTTGCCAAGAAACATTCTGATGCTGACCTGATCTATTGCGGGTATGAGCCTGACAGGAATCCGTATTTCACCATGGTTGAAATAAATAAAAGCGGATATGCAGAACTGGTTAAGACTTCTGATACTGCTATTGTTAGAAGGCAAGATGCTCCTGAAGTTTACAGCCTATCTTCAGCAGTAATAGTAATTAAAAAAGAAGCGCTTTTGAAATATTCGCACTGGACAGAATGTAAATGTAAAATATTCAAGCTGCCAAGAGAAAGAGCAATGGATGTAGATACAGAGCTGGATTTCAAATTTGCCGAATTCCTGATACAAAATAAAAATAATTAATTAGAACTATAAATTTAACGAACCGATCTGAATCATAGAATAATAGCAAGATTAGATATTAAAGGACCAAATCTTGTCAAAGGTATACATCTTGAAGGACTACGAGTTTTAGGGAAACCTGAACACTTTGCAAAATATTATTATGAAGCAGGGGCAGATGAGTTAATGTTTACTGATGTTGTTGCAAGTCTTTATGAAAGGAATAGTCTTGATGATATAATCTCAAAAGTTGCAAAGGAAGTTTTTATACCTTTAACGGTCGCCGGCGGCTTAAGGACAATTGACGATCTTAAAAAAGCATTCAGAGCCGGAGCAGATAAAGTCTCAATTAATACTGCAGCAATTAAGAATCCATTGTTTATTAGTGAAGCTTCTAAAAAATTCGGCTCATCAAATATTGTTGTAACTATAGAAGCTATTAAGCATGCAGATAATAATTATTATGCATATACAGATAACGGAAGAGAAGAAACGGGAATTGAAGTTTTAGGTTGGGCCAAAAAAGCAGAAGAACTTGGAGCAGGTGAAATTATAATTACATCTGTTGATAATGAAGGAACAGGTCATGGATATGATATTAACCTGACTAAGATGGTATCTGAGGCAGTATCAATCCCTGTTGTTGCACATGGGGGTGCCGGAGATGCAAAAGATATTAAGAATGTAATTGACGACGGCAAAGCTGATGCTGTTGCGATCGCTTCTATCCTTCATTACTCATATGCAGAAAAATATTTAGAAGAACATAAAGCTGATTTTAAAGAAGAAGGAAATGTAAGCTTTCTAAACAGCGGACGGAATTATTCAAAGATACAGAAAACAAGTATTGAAGATATAAAGAATTATCTCAGCATGAATGAAATTGAATGCAGGGTATTGAACTAATGGAAGACAGTAAACCTAAGGTAGCAATAATAGATTATGAGATGGGGAATATGTTCAGTGTTGAACATGCATGCCGATATGTAGGGCTTGATGCAGTAATAACTTCTGATCATGAAACAATTATGAATGCAGATGCTGCGATACTTCCGGGAGTCGGAGCATTCAGTGAATGCATGAGCAATTTAAAAAAGTTTGGACTGGATACCGCTATAAAAGATTTCATTGAAACCGAAAAACCTTTTATGGGAATATGCCTGGGACTTCAACTTCTTTTTACGGAAAGTGAGGAATTCGGTATTTCAAGCGGACTGGATGTAATAAAAGGCACTGTAAAGAAATTTCCAACATTAAATGGGGACGGGAAAAAATTAAAAGTACCACAGATAGGATGGAACCATATTTATAAAAATCCTGAAAGCAGCGGCTGGGATGATTCTGTACTGAATGGATTAACAGAAAAAGAATTTATGTATTTCGTGCATTCATATTATGTAGTACCTGAAAACAGTTCAGAAACATTAACATTAACTAATTATTGCGGTATAGAATATTGCTCAGGCATACAAAGAAATAACCTGATCGCATTTCAATTTCATCCTGAAAAAAGCGGTAAAGAAGGAATAAAGATATATGAAAACTGGGCAAGTAAAATAAAAAATACGGAGATCTTAAATTGAGTGATAAGAAATTAGAAGCAAAGTACGGACTGCCTGAGAAAGTAGTGTTTTGTAAAAGGTGCGTAATGTCAAATCAGAGGCCGGCATCTACACCAGAATTCAAGCACACAGCAGAGAGCAAAAAAACAACTATGCATATTGATGCAGAAGGGATTTGTGATGCATGCAGGTTTGCTGATGAAAAGGAAAAAATAAACTGGGAGAAAAGAGAGCAGGAACTTCTTCAGCTTCTGGATAAGCACAGAAGAAATGACGGCAAATATGACTGCATAGTTCCGGGCAGCGGAGGAAAAGACAGCGCTTATCAATCGCATGTTCTGAAATATAAGTATGGCATGCATCCGTTAACTATTACATGGCCGCCGATTTTGTATACTGATTACGGTTATCATAACTGGAAAAACTGGGTTGAGGTAGGAGGCTTTGATAATATTTCATTCAAGCAGAATGGAAGAGTAATGAAGCTTTTAACAAAATTATCAATTGAGAATTTACTTCATCCGTTCCAAACTTTTATTCTAGGTCAAAAAAATCTTGCTCCAAAAGTATCAATCAATTATGACATTCCGTTAATTTTTTATGGTGAAAATGAAGCCGAGTATGGAAATCCAATAGCAGATAACTCAACTACTCTTCGGGATAAATCATATTATAGTTATCAGCATCTGAAAGAAATATTTCTCGGAGGCGTTTCGATAGAAGATCTTATAAACAAATACGATCTTACATTAAATGACCTGATTTCTTTTTTGCCTGCAGATCATAAAGAAATAGAAAAAGCTAATATTGAAGTTCATTATCTTGGATATTATCTGAAATGGACTCCACAGGAAGTTTATTATTATGCTGTAGAGAATACTGGTTTTAAAGCCAGGCCATTCAGGACACAAGGAACATACAGTAAGTATAACAGTATTGATGACAAGATAGATGACCTGCATTACTATACAACGATGGTAAAGTTCGGAATAGGAAGAGCAACTTATGATGCTTCGCAGGAAATAAGAAACAAACATTTAACAAGAGATGACGGTAAAGCTCTTGTAAAAAGATTTGATGGAGAATTTCCTGACAAGTATTTTAACGAAATAATGGAGCATATAGAAATGACACCTGAAAGATTTCATGAGCTTTGTGACAGTTTCAGATCACCGCATTTATGGAAGAAGACAGATGCAGGCTGGAAGCTTCGCCATACAGTAAACGAAGATGGAACTGATGATTAACATTCATGAAAAAACCCTTCACAGATATGCTAATATCTTATTAGGGATCTTTTTTTTCTATCTGATAGGACCAACCTTCAGATTACTGAATGCATATATATCAGATTATTTATTTTTACTTTTTGCACTGCATGTATTTTTCGGACCGCTGAAAATAAAATTCAGCTTTAAAGAATCAAAGATATTCCTGATCCCTTTTGTTGTAATAATGCTTGTAACGATTGGGAAATTTTTTACCGGCTCAGAACTTTTCATTGATGAGTTTGCTAATAATATCAATTATCTGAAAATGTTCCTGATGTTCTGCTTTACATATTCAATTATAATCCAGATAAAGGATGTAAATTTTTTAGACAGATATCTTAAAAATATATTCAGGCTGCTTGCTATCGGAGTGATTTTTGTCAGCATGATATCAATAATGCAATTTCTGAATTTTAAATTTGTTGATCTTATAATTGAGAATTTTTACCTGATCCAGCATAAAACCGCTAACTCAACTAATATTGACCAATTCAATGAAACAAACAGAGTGGTTGGAATATTTGACAGTTATAACGGGTGCGGATTTTTCATGTGCTTCTTTACATTCATCTTAATAATGGTTTTCAGTGAAATGAGAAGTAAAACTACAATTCTTGCGATTATGCTCGGCTTTATCACACTTGTTCTTACAAGCAATCGCGCAAGTCTTATAACTTTTCTAATTATGAATGCAATATTTTTTATATTCATAAAAAGGATAACAAATTTAAAAGTTATATTCTCAGTCACATTTATGCTATTATTATTTTTATATCTTGGCACTTATGTTTCAGATTTTATCAGTCTTGGAAATTTTAACAGATTTCTTGAAGTAAAGGATTTTATTGATAAAGGGCAGGTGCCATTTACATTTGCAGACAGAACGAATGCATGGGAATGGATGCCACAGTATGTTCTATCAAGCAAATATGCAATATTCGGATTTACAAACAGCGGCTTTCTTAATGATCTGAATTTCAGATCACCTGACAATCAGTATTTAACATGGTTTGTAAACTATGGAATTATTGGGGCAGTTGGCTTAATGGTCTGGACAATATACAGCTTTGTAAAGCTTATCAATCTATACAGAGATGAAAAATTTACTCGAACTGAATCTCTTATTACAATAGCAGGAGGGTTTATTGTGATATGGATAGGATTGTCTATTGAAGGAATATCTCAGGACAGCTTTTTCGGAAATAGATGGAGGGAATATTTTGTATTTATAATAGCTGTATTTGCCGCATTGAAGTTCTATAGACCAACAATGAAATTTAATACTCAGGGCTCGTAAAGAAAAATGAGATTATACTTTTATAATAAAAATAATCTTTATGACCTATTCCGATTTAAAAAAATTCCTATAGATTATAACTTCACAGAAAGATTTAATATCACCACCGAGATCGTAAACAGTATTTCTAACAGTGAAGAGTTCAAAATAAAGAACCCAAAGCTAAAGGCAATTGCTTTAACATTTTTGTATAAATATATATATGAAAATATTTCCGGTCTAATTCATATACTGAAATTAAGGAATGAGCTTAACAAGGAAACTTATGTAATAAAAAAAGGGAATCCAAAATTTTACAGGATTGAACCAATTTACGAGATAAATTTATTTTCCAAAGACGGGGCTTTGAATTATTTTTTAGCCTTTGCCGGATATTACCGTCTTGGGATGAAGAAAAAAGATAAGTTTGAATATAAAGATGCAATTGCTCTGATAAAGAGAGATAATCTTTCAATAAGGATATGGGAGCTGATAAATTCAAAAGTATATATTAACAATGAGATCCGAGATGAGAATTATTTTGGATTTTTGATGAAAGATTATTTTACTGATGATAAAATAGTTAAAGAAGCTATAAAAGAGCTTCAGATATTTAAAAAAATAATGGGGTTAGCATTTTATCTGAAACTGAAATATTATCTGATATCAGGATATAAATATTTCAAATTAAATCCTGCTAAAAATTTTGTTACTTTTGAGCAGCATACAATATCATATATGTTCCTCAGCTACTATGCGGAACTGATAAATATAAATGCTGTAAGTATAGCTCATGCTGTAGTGAATGTGGATTATAAAAGGCATATGGCATTTGATCATTGCCTTCTTTATGGTAAAAGCTCTGAAGAAAGCTTTAACAGACCGGATAGCATCGTATGCGGAAAGATCATTAAAACAGGCGCACCAATAATGAACAGAATGTTCGTAAATATTCCTAAGCGTGATACGTTCAGCAATAAGGTTTTATTTCTTACAGATTATATTACAGATTTCGGATATGATATCGAGGAAGTCCACATAGCAAAAAACGCACTTATAAAGAAACTGTTGAATAAGTTTCATGAGATAAAGCTTACAGTAAAATATCATCCGGCGAAAATTAATCCTTATACAAAAAATATTCTTTCAGATGACAGAAATATTGTATTTCTTCAGAATGTTGATATACATACAGAAATAGATAATGCAGATGTAGTTATATGTGACGGGTGGAGCTCAAGCGGACTGGAATGCGCGATCAGAAGAAAATCACTTATAGTGTTGAATGTGAAACAGGAAAGAAAAGATTATTATAAATATTATGAAAGTGGCTTTGCGCAAAATGCTCTTGACGAAAATTCTATTTATAATGCCTTCGAACTTATTAAGAATTCTAATGGTGCGATTAATGAAGAGGCAAGAAAATCCTTAATTGAATATCATCTTGAATATGAAGACGGGATCACACATACTGCAGAATATCTTGAAAAAATTATAGCTGCATGAGCTCGATCCAATCCTTAAGCCTTTATTCCAAAACATTTTATAACAGAGTAAAAAAAAGCAGCTTATTCAAGGATGCCGGTATATATACAATTTATAACATGATCGACAGGAGTGTACCTTTTCTTCTTTTACCTGTTATAACAAGATTGCTGGAACCTGAACAATATGGAATTTACGGAGCTTTTCAGGCACTAATTATTATTGTTCTTCCATTGATATCTCTAAATACAGACTCATCTATTTTGCGCAACTACTTTTCATTGGATGCATCAAAATTCCGTTCTTATTTTACAAGCGGAGTAATGATTTATATCATGTGCACAATATCCACAATTATAATATTTTATATTTTCCGTGGATTTTTCGGAGGGCTTGTTAATTTTCCAAAAGAGTGGCTAATATTCGCAGTTTTGATCTGTGCATTTCAATACCTGATAGACCTGGAATTAAATTTACTGCAGATAAGCAAGCAGCCAAAGAAATACGGATTATTTAAAATATCAAACACAGTCTGCAAAAATGTTCTGATGCTGACAATGATTTTGTATTTCTCATTTAAATGGGAGGGACTGGTTATAGGTCATATTGCAACTGCCTTTATCTTTGGAATGATAGCGATCTACATCTTTGTAAAGAAAAAGCTTTTCTCAGGAAAGGTCAGTAAAGAATATTTAAAAGATAATGTTAAGTTCGGAGCGCCTCTTACATTGCACAGAATAGGCGGGTGGATGCAGGAACAGGCAACAAGGATAATACTTAATATGATATTGGGAGCATCTTTCACTGGTAATCTTGTAGCCGGAGCGTCGTTTGGATTGATAATAGCTCTTATACAGGATTCTTTTAACAAAGCATTTGTACCGTACTTATTTGAAAAGCTTAATAATATATCGGAAGAGGATAAAAAGAAATTAGTTAAGCTTACATATATTTATAATATTTCTCTGCTACTTCTAGCAATTTTTGTAGGGGTAATTGCTTATTTATATTCAGGATTCGTTCTGGGTGATAAATATAAAACTGCAGGATTGTATACGATCTGGATAGCTGTAGGCTATGCATTTGACGGAATGTATAAAATGCATGTGAATTATATTTTTTTCGAAAAAAAAACACAGTACATATTTTACATTACATTAATTTCCGGAGGAATCACAGTAATGCTCAGCTTCTTTTTTATAAAGACATATGGAGCAATAGGAGCAGGCTATGCAATTACAATCGGATTTTTCTTCAGTTATATATTCGCATGGATAATTGCTCAAAAAGTTTATCCTATGCCATGGTTCAATTTTAGCAGGAGCATTCGAGCTTGATAGTGATAGTTAATTACGGAGTAGGAAATCTTGGGTCCATCGAGAATATGATAAAAAAAGCCGGAGCAAAAGCTGAAATATCTTCAGATGTAAAAACAATAGAGTATGCAGAAAAGCTTGTACTCCCCGGTGTTGGAGCATTTGATAACGGGATGCAGCATCTGACGGACAGCGGATTAATTCCTATCTTAACAAAAAAAGTTATAGAAGAAAAAACTCCTTTGCTTGGTATATGTCTTGGAATGCAGTTGATGGGAGTCAAAAGTGAGGAAGGAAAACTGAGTGGTTTGGGATGGATCGATGCAGAAGCGATTAAATTTCGATTTGAACCGGGCTCAAAGCTGAAAGTACCTCATATGGGATGGAATAGAATTTATCCGAAGCAGAATTCATATATTTTCAATGATATGTATAAGGAACCGAGATTTTATTTTGTTCACGGATATTATATGAAGTGCAACAAAGTAGAAAATGTTTTAGCAGAAACACATTTCGGGTCTGATTTTTCATCAGCAATTATAAAAGATAATATTGTTGGTACTCAATTCCATCCTGAAAAAAGTCATAAGTTCGGTTTAAAGCTTATGCAGAATTTTATTAACGATTAATTGCTTAAAACCCGCGTTATACCCTGTCTTCTGCTAAAGAATGCAGGCTTAGTTAAGACATTTAAATTTAAGGATCCGAAATATTTAGGAGATCCGATAAACACAGTTAAGATATTTAATGACAGCGGGGTTGATGAACTTACATTCCTGGATATAACAGCCACTATAGAAAACCGAAGACCTAACTTCCAATTTTTGTCTCAAATCGCAAGTGAATGCTTTATGCCATTGGGTTACGGAGGAGCGATAAAGACTTTTGAAGATATTGAGGAGCTTTTAAATATAGGGATAGAAAAAGCAATTATAAATTCTGAGGCTGTTGAAAAGCCGGAATTCATAAAAGAAGCTGCAGAGAAATTTGGAAGCTCAACTATTGTAATTTCTATAGATGTAAAGAAAAGTCTGTTCGGTAAGTATGAAGTTTATACTCATTCCGGAAAAAAAGCAACAAAGCTAGACCCGACTGAATTCGCAAAGAAAATGGAAGATCATGGGGCAGGTGAGCTGTTGTTAAATTCTATTGACAGAGACGGGATGATGAAAGGATACGATCTGGAATTACTTGAAAAAGTTTCAAAGGCTGTTACAATACCTGTAATCGCATGTGGAGGTGCAGGCAATCTGAATGACTTTTCAGAAGCAGTTTCAAAAACCCATGTATCAGCTGTAGCAGCAGGAAGTCTTTTTGTTTTTCAGGGACCACATAAAGCAGTGTTAATTAATTTTCCAACAGAAGAAGAACTGGAACATATATTTGATAAATAATAAAAGAGAATACCAGGTCTGCACAAAGTGCATAATGGATACGACTGATCCCGAAATTATTTTTGATGAGAAAGGTGTTTGCAATCATTGCCATAAAATGGAAAAGCTTCTTAATTTTTTCCCATTAGATGAGAGCGCAAAAGTAAAACTTGATCAGATCATTGCAAATATTAAAGAGTCAGGTAAGAATAATAAATATGACTGCCTGATAGGAGTAAGCGGTGGTGTTGACAGTACATATATGGCGTACATGGTGAAGCAGTTGGGCTTAAAGCCATTAGCAGTACATTTTGATAACGGATGGAATTCTGAGCTAGCAGTCAGCAATATTAAGAATACACTTAAGAAATTAGATATAGATCTATTCACTTATGTAATGGACTGGGAGGAGTTCAAAGACCTGCAGCTTTCATTTTTAAAAGCATCTGTATCTGATGCCGAAGTACCGTCTGATTTTGGAATTTTCGCAACATTATTTAATACGGCAAACCAGCATGGTATAAAATATATTTTAGGGGGAAGCAACTTACGTACTGAAGGCATAATGCCATCGAGCTGGACTTACGGAGTAACAGATCAGAAATATGTAAGAAGCGTTCACAAAATATTCGGAAAAGTCTCTTTGAAAGCATATCCTAAGCTGAGTATTTTCAAGTGGCTTTATTTCTTAAAAGGGAAAAAGATTCAAAACACACTACTTCTTAATTATATGCCCTATGATAAACAAGAGGCAATGAAAATAATCGAAGAGAAACTGGAATGGAGAAATTACGGAGGTAAGCATTATGAATCTATTTATACAAGATTTTTTCAATCATATATACTTCCAAAAAAATTCAATATAGATAAAAGAATAGCACATCTTTCAACTCTGATAAATTCCGGACAGGTAACAAGAGAACAAGCTTTGGAAGAAATGAAAAAAGATGTGTATGATAAGGACAGGATGGAAGAAGATAAGGATTACGTTATCAAAAAATTCGGCTTCACGAAAAATGAGTTCGAGGATATTATGATGCTTCCAATAAAGGATCACAGAGATTATCCTTCTTATTATCCATTCATTCAGAAAATGAAAGGCGTAATAAATATAGCAAAGAAAATGAAGTTGTGGCCCGAAGTTCATTAAACCATCTTTATTATGATAGAAAAAGTTAAGAAAGTTTTAATACTGGCTCCTCATACAGATGATGGAGAATTCGGTTGCGGAGGTACAATTCATAAATTTGTAAAAATGGGAATGGAAGTATTTTACGCAGCCTTCTCTACTGCTGAAGAATCTGTTCCTGCTCATATGCCTAGAGATATATTAACTACTGAAGTAACTGCAGCTACGAAAGTATTGGGTATAAAGCCTGAAAATCTTTTGCTCTATAAATACCGAGTAAGAAGATTTCCAACTGAAAGGCAGGAGATCCTTGAAGATCTTGTTGTACTAAATAAAGATATAAAGCCCGATCTTGTTTTTATGCCATCATTAAATGATCTCCATCAGGATCATACCACAATTGCAAATGAGGCATTGCGTGCATTTAAGAAAACTTCCATTCTGGGATATGAACTTCCCTGGAATAATCTTACGTTCACGACTCAAAGCTTTATTTCACTTTCAGAAGAAGATCTCAATGCTAAGTTAAAAGCACTCGACTGTTATAACTCTCAAAAGGGGAGAGATTATACATCAGAGGAATACATCAGATCTCTCGCGATAACACGCGGAGTTCAGATCGGAATAACTTATGCTGAAACATTTGAAGTTATAAGATGGATAATAAACTGATGAATCTATATTGAAAGAATATTCAGTAAAAGATATTAAGCAATTTCTTGAAGAGAATGCGGAAATAATTTCTTCAGATGAAGTAGTAAAGTTCAACAATGTAAAAGAACTTAATGCTGCTGATAACAGTTCTCTGATCTGGATAAAACCTGCAAAGAAAGATAAAGAGCAGATCATTCAGAATACTAAAGCGTGCTTTATTATTTGTGATAAAAGTGTTTCCGTTCCTGAAAATGGAATCAAAAATAAAGTAATTATAAAAGTAAATAATCCAAAACTTAACTTTATAAGAATTCTTGAAGGTCTGTTTGTTGAAAAAATAATTCCAGAGATACATTCAACGTCTT
>JBBRMY010000069.1:0-12972 GCA_038230595.1 Ignavibacteria bacterium | reverse complement strand
TGCGTTTCAAGCCTAGGTAAGGTTCTTCGCGTTGCATCGAATTAAACCACATGCTCCACTGCTTGTGCGGGCCCCCGTCAATTCCTTTGAGTTTCAACCTTGCGATCGTACTTCCCAGGTGGAGTACTTAATGCGTTAGCTAAGTCACTGAACTTTAAAAAGCCCAATAACTAGTACTCATCGTTTAGGGTGTGGACTACCAGGGTATCTAATCCTGTTTGCTACCCACACTTTCGTGCTTTAGCGTCAATTATGAGATAGGTGACTGCCTTCGCCATTGGTGTTCTAACTGATATCTACGCATTTCACTGCTACACCAGTTATTCCATCACCCTCTCTCAAATTCAAGACTTGCAGTATCAAAGGCAGTTCCGGTGTTAAGCACCGGAGTTTCACCTCTGACTTACAAATCCGCCTGAGCACCCTTTACACCCAGTAAATCCGGACAACGCTTGCCCCCTACGTATTACCGCGGCTGCTGGCACGTAGTTAGCCGGGGCTTACTCTGTGGGTACAATCAATACAACCGAGTTGCATATTTTTCCCCACTTACAGAAGTTTACATACAAAAGTATTTCATCCTTCACGCGGCGTTGCTGCTTCAGCCTTTCGGCCATTGAGCAATATTCCTTACTGCTGCCTCCCGTAGGAGTCTGGACCGTGTCTCAGTTCCAGTGTGACTGATCATCCTCTCAGACCAGTTACCCATCGTAGACTTGGTGGGCCATTACCCCGCCAACTATCTAATGGGGCGTAGGCTCATCAAAAGGCGCCGAAGCTTTGATAAAAAACAGATGCCTGCTTTTTGTATCATCTGATATTAGCCTGCCTTTCGGCAGGTTGTGTCAGACCTTTTGGTAGATTGCCTACGTTATACTCACCCGTGCGCCACCAAATCTTTAACATTGCTGCTAAAGACCTAGTTGACTTGCATGTATTAAGCACGCCGCCAGCGTTCGTCCTGAGCCAGGATCAAACTCTCCATTGTAATTTTAAATGGTTTGTTTTAATCCTATGCTACAAGGTTTTAACTATAGAATTTATTTAAACACTCTACTCAATATTCTATATAAAAAAAATATTTAGCTTGTGTTTGCTGTATAACTTATTTGAAAGAACATTTTACAGACAGCCTTCAAATTAATGAGAATCTTTAAAAAAGTCAAGTTATTTAATGATAAATAAAAAACTTTCTTTACGATTCTTTTACAATTAGCAGACTTTTTTGTAACATTAACAAATATAACTAATATTGCTCAAAATTTTAAGGCAGTACTTTTTGCCTTTTTAGATATTTCTGAGGTCTTTGCTATGTTTTTACCGCTTTGTTATTATGATGAAGAACTATCTGAAGTGATTAAATATATCAATACTTCACAATAAATTCAAGGTCTTTAATATTGGAATTTAATGCTTTAAATTTTAAAGAAGTGAATTGAGTTGTGCATTATTTTCACCAAAAATGAAGTTTTAAGCTTTCCCAAAGGATTTTAAAGTTGGAATTATTCCTCTTTCAGAGAACGGAGCATAAGGTTTCTTGTAGATTCTATTGGGTTAGCACCCTCAAACAATATACGATAAACTTCTTCAATGATAGGAAGCTCGATATTTAATTTCCCGGAAAGTTCAAACGCAGCTTTTGAAGTTGGCACTCCTTCAGCTACCATTTTCATTTCTGATAAAATTTCCTGAAGCTTTTTACCCTTTCCGATCTGAAAGCCGACTGTACGGTTACGTGAATGCTGAGATGAACATGTAACAATTAGATCACCAATACCTGAGAGTCCGTAAAATGTTTCCTTCTTTGCTCCGAGCTTTACACCAAGCTTCATGATCTCACTGATGCCCCGTGTCATGATAGCAGCTTTTGTATTATCACCAAAACCTGCTCCATCTGATATACCTGCCGCAATTGCAATAACATTTTTCAATGCTCCGCCGGTTTCTACACCTATAAGATCGCTGCTAGTATATACTCTGAAGTACTCATTCGAAAATATCTTTTGAACTGTTTTTGCAGCTTCAATATTTTCTGAAGCACATACAACTGCAGTCGGTACTTTCCGTGAAACTTCTTCTGCATGGGAAGGACCTGATAAACAGGCAAGATTATTTCTTTTTATTTTTTTAAAAATATCCAGCAGCATATCGGATACAAGAAGAAGTGTATTGTTCTCAATTCCTTTTGAAACGCTGACGACGTAACAATCTCCAAAATCAAAATCGCTGATTGAGCTGAGACTTTTTCTTATGTACTGAGTCGGCGCAGCAATGATTATCAGCTCCTTATTTTGAACGGCTTCAAGAGCATTATTAGTAATAAATATTTTATCGGAGATCTTTACTTTTGGCAGGTAATAAAAATTTTCCCTGTGATTGCGGAGAGTATCTGCATAGGTCTTGTTAAATTCCCATAATGTAACCTCATGGCCATTTTCATTGAGAAGCATAGCAAGTGTTGTTCCCCAGCCGCCGGCACCCAGAACGGATACTTTCATATCTTGTTGATAGTTTTGATTTATTACTGCAGTTTACGGAAGTTCAATACCCGTTTTAAATTTAACCGGAAGAAGTAAAAACTATTTTATGTCCTATTTTTCAAAGGGACCTTTGATCTTAATGAACCTGAAGATCCATAGCTTATTGACACGGTTCTCATTTCCCATGAGAAGCCTTTTAATATTTTCTCTATGATTAAATATAAGGAGAATGGAAACAGCTATGCAAAAGAAGATCAATGTTTTATATCCGTAGATATCGACCTGAAAAATATTTTCTCTTATGAACATAACGATAGGAAGCATGAGTGAAGCAGTGATTGAGCCTAAAGAAATATAACCTGAATTTAAAAGTATGATGCAGAAAAATCCTAAGCTGATAGAAACATCAATAGGAGCCAATGAGATCAGCATTCCAAGAGCTGTATTAATTCCCTTTCCACCTTTGAACCTGACGAAAACTGAAAAGGTATGACCTAATACTGCACTTACTCCCGCTATAATCTTTAAGACTGTAATATCTTCAAAAGGAGTATAATTCTTGAATGGCAGATTATGATAGAAGAAGTTAGATACGACGAGTACAACAACTAATCCCTTAGCTATATCTATTAGCTGTACAAACACGCCTAGGGAAGTCCCTAAGACACGAAAAGCATTGGTTGAACCTATATTGCCGCTGCCGTGATCACGGATGTCAATATTCCTGAATATTTTTCCGACAAGGTAAGCAGTAGGTATCGAGCCTATGAGATAACTTACAATAATTAGAAAAATTATATCAACCATTTAATGCTGTGATTAAGTTGCTTTAATTTAAGAAATTTCAAATTTAATCAATCACCATATTGAAATGCAATAAAGATTTATTTTAAAGGATTACTATTCACAGTTCCGTTAGTATTTGCGGCTTCCCCTTTCAGGAACGAGCTTTTGCTTTTTGAAAGAGTTCCGAATAGAGCCTCATCGATCTCAAAACCTTGTGCTGTTTCATTTGTTTTAACAATATACTTCACAGGCATACTTTCTTGTTTCAGAAAATAAATTTCAGTAGTCTTTCCGCTGGTACGTTCAACTTTGATAGTTGCAGTAAATTTTGAAGCATCAACGGGCTTGTCGTAAAATTTCTGAGTATTCATGTTAGAAAGAATATTCAGATATGTCATCATAGATGTGTTTGGGATAGAATCCTTCCCTATATAAAACTTATTAAGAGAATCTCTTGTGATTTTATATGTTTCTGTCGGAAGCATCATGTCGATAGATTTAACTTCTCCGGGAGGAATTGCAGCTATTTGTTTATCCCGCCAGTCATCTAGACTTTCTTTTACAATATTATATCTTATAATTCCATCTGCAAGATATATATTATTATCTTCCGGCTTTTTTATAAACACAAAATTACTTCCCGGGGAATTTGCCCCAATTTCCATAGTACCTTTTTTATTCCCGTTCTCATAAACTGTAATGGTAGTTTTAGATGAATCATTAAAGCCATAGCTGTCTTTTTTCTCCGGGTTTGAGGAAACTTTACTATCTACTTTGTAATTTTTAAGATCTGCAAGCATTGCAGGAACGAACTGCTGCTGCACTTTATAATCTGTGGGAGCTGTTTGCTTCCATATTCCGCCAACTTTTGAAAGAGTGATGCTTCCGCTTTTTGTTTTTATTTCAACTTTATCAACGGCTGTCGAATCTACTGCGAAAAATACTTTTTCCTTGCTTTCACTTTTTTCAGAAGTGGTTTTTGCACCTCTGTCAGCTGTTGCAAAGTAAGCAATAAGCAGGAGTACTGCAAACGCACCTGCTAATATATATATTCTGTTATTTTTACTCATTCTAATTTTAGTATTATAAATATTTTGTTTCTATTCCCATAATAAAACTTTAACACATTGAAAACGAGAATTTATTTTTTCTTTTTTCTTAACTGCCTTCTTGTCAGATACATTATTCCAAACAGAACAACTATAAGCGGCGGCAATCCGATATTAATATATTTTGCAGTATTTACCCAGCTGTCACTTGTTTCCTTCAAAGGTGGCTCAGGAGCTTCTTTAGTTCTGAGCTGTGAAAGCCCGATATCATCTGCCATATAGTCAATCAGACTTGTAAAGAATAAAAGATTTTCCTGTGGCGGATGATTTTCTTCTACTGCGAAATCGCCATCTGCAATGAGGATCATTTTAGATTCTTTTTGAGATTCATTTAACGGTGTACCTTTATATGGTGTTGCAGCTGCAGTGGTATCTACCGGCGGTGTTTTTCCGGAATAAAAGCTTTTAAATTTGCCGGTGTATATCGCTCCCATTAAAAAACCTTTTTGATTGAACAAAGTATCAGCTTGCTGCTTTGTCATATTCTGGAATTGCTCAAGATTAAGTAAAAAGAAATCTTTTGCCTGTCCTGATTTATCTGAAGATCGCAATAGAGGTGTTACCTGCAAGCCTTTACTTTCACCTGCGGCGGCATCAATTGAAGATGCAAAAGTAAGGATAACGCTTTCTATGTTTTTGAAAGCCGGAATATCTCTGTTTATATTTGTTATCTGCGGGAAGTATGGATATTTTACCTGCAATGGAAATCCTACAGACGACTGAACCTGAACTGATGTGCACTGAATATCTCTGATAAGGTCGGTATTTATCTTCAGTCCGTATGACTCAAGAATATCATCAAGATTAGTTTTATTAACTTCTCCTATAGCCATTTGCTGCTGAAAATTCGGAACGATCTTATTTATCAGCCAGATAATTTTTCCGCCCTTCATTACATATTGATCAAGCTGGAATTTTTCAAATTCTTTTAGTTCGGTGCCGGGAGCTTCTACAATTACTGCCTGAAGGTCACTTGAAATTTCTGTATTAAGAGATGCATTCACCTGAACTACATCGTATTGAGTTGAAAGAATTTTACTAATATTCTGCTGCTTATCCGGAGCTACTTCTTTATGACCCTGAAGGAAGCCTATCTTCTTTTTAGGTCTTGTCATTTTATAAATATTACTTGAAATATCATATTCAAGATTATCAACACTCTGGATCACAGGGATCTGCTCCTGCTTTGAAGCATATAAAAAAACCATTCCAAGATAAGCTTTTTTAACTTCCATCTTATTGTTTTCAGAGATCTGAAGTTGAACCGGCTGAATGCCGTATTTCTCTGCTTCTTTCTGAATATCAGCGCTGGAATTATCCTGCTCACCTGTAGGATTATAGAGCTCATATGCAAAGTTACCTTTAGAATAAGAGCGGTATTCCTCTAAAAGGTCTTTAATATTTTTCTTAACAGTATTATAAGGAAAAGGTAAACCATCGCTGACATAAACTTTTACTATCATTTTATCATCAAGGCTTTTTACCATGTTCTTACTAACATCTGATAAAGAGTAAGACTTGTTCTTTGAAAGGTCAAATCTTACAAAATAATTATAGGTCAGAACATTCACTACTACAATTATCCCGATGATAAGTGCAAGAGTGATTATGCTGCTTTTTTTAAGTGCTGTTTTATCCATTAATTTTAAAATTTTCTATGATCAATTTTATTTATTACTTACTGCCATTTTCTGCTTTCCAGAGAAGTTCTGGTCAGAAAAATAAATATTAATATTCCGCTTAAAAAATATACTATACTTCCTGTATCAATAACTCCCTTTGAGAATGAATCCAGATGAAAATTAGGAGCTATATATGATAAAAATCCTGCAAGCTTTGCAGGTATAAGTGGAAGGAAGTAATACAGTAAAAACAAAAATGCTATTACCGGAAAACTCATAATTCCTGCAATGATCTGATGCTGAGTCATTGAAGAAAAGAACAAGCATATGGCTACATATAATGATGCAAGAAGAATTATTCCCAGATAGGAAGTAATTATCGCTCCTATGTCAAGCTTTCCGAACGAAGAAAGTACAAAAAAATATATCACCGTCGGAAGCAGTGCTATAATATTAAGTATAACAAGGCTGAAGAATTTTCCAAGCGTCAGCTGCATATCTGTGATAGGCTTTGTAAGAAGTAGCTCTATCGTACCGGATTTTTTTTCTTCAGAAAAAGCTCTCATGGAAATTATCGGGATCATGAAAATATATATCATGCTGATAGTTGAAAATACTTTTGTATAAGAAAGAACTCCTTCCTGAAAATAAGTCCAGAATGAAAACCCTCCTGTAATTATCAAAAACACAGTTATAATAATATAAGCGACCGGAGAATAAAAAAAAGACCGCAGCTCCTTTTTTGTTATGGCAGAAATTTTATCCATCTATTGATTAATTTTGGGAATTATGTTGTTAACTTTCTAAATACGTCTTCTAAAGAACCGCTTTCCTGTTTAAAGCTGAGAAGGTTCAGATTCATTGAAACTGCTTTTTTGAACAGGCTTTCCTTAATATCTGCATCAGAATCAGAATGGATATTAAAAGTGATAGACTCTTCATTTTCTTTGACAACTTCAACACGTTTTACTTTCGGGATCTCTTTGAATGCCTTTACCAGATCTTCCTTCTTAGTATTGGCATCTTTTCTGACATCAACATTTATGATGTTCTCACCCTTAAAGCTTTTTTGAAGCTCATCCGGAGTTCCATCTGCTACTATTTCTCCCCTATTAATAATAAGTACTCTATCGCAAAGAGCTTGAACTTCCTGCATAATATGAGTGGAAAGAATTAATGTTTTTTCCTTTCCAAGTTCTTTAATAAGCTTTCTTATCTCAACGATCTGATTAGGATCAAGACCTGAAGTTGGCTCATCCAGAATAAGAACCTGAGGATCATGTATCATTGCCTGTGCAAGTCCGACTCTTTGCTTATAACCTTTTGAGAGTTCACCTATATCTTTGTATCTGACCTCTTCAAGACCGCATTTGTCGACAACATTCTTTACGGCTGCTTTTATATTTGCTTTAGGGACTGATTCAAGCTCCGCTGCATATTCAAGATACTCGATCACATTCATATCCTGATAAAGCGGATTTTGTTCCGGAAGATAACCGATCCTTTTTCTCACTTCTAAAGAATTTTCAGCAGTGTCCAGATCTTCAACAGATATCTTTCCGGAATTCGGCGTAAGATATGTTGTTATCATTTTCATTGTAGTTGATTTTCCTGCACCATTCGGTCCAAGAAAGCCTACTATCTCACCTGTTTTTATTTCGAATGAGATATTATTAACGGCAGCCTGCTCACCGTAATATTTAGTTAGATTTTCTACTTTAATTGACATTGTATTTTTATGGTAATTGTAAAATTAAGGGACACGATTTTGAAATTCAAACCATTAATTTTTTATGATGTAAATGAATGTTTCAGAGAATCTGTTAGAGGGATTACAAGGGGATGATTAATAATAGTATGCTTTATAAAAGTGATCTGACTTCAGATATAAATTCATTCTGGATCTTCTCAGCCAGCTCTTTTGTTTTTGCTTCAGTAATAATTCTGACTATCGGCTCTGTATTTGATTTTCTTAAGTGTATCCAGTGTTCGGAGAAGTCTAATTTTACACCATCAAGAGTGTTTACTTTACAAGCTTGACTGTAATTTTCACCGGAGTAAATTTCTTTTACTTTATTAAGCAAGCCCGATGGGTTTTTTACGTTTTCGATCTTTGCTTTTACAATTGAATATTGAGGAAGTGTTTTTTTATACTTACTTAATTTCATTCCTGAATCGGCAAGCTCCTGCATGATCAGTGCTAATCCAACAATTGCATCTCTTCCATAATGCACTTCAGGTAATATAATTCCCCCGCTTCCTTCACCACCGATCACAGATCCATTTGACAGCATTTCATTCACTACATTAATTTCTCCTACTGCACTTCGGAATATTTTCCCATTATACTTTGCTACAACCTCGTCAACTGCACGGGTTGTGGAAAGGTTTACGGATACATTTCTATTGCTTTCCTTTTTATGCTTTAAAAGGAAATTCACAGCCATAGTAATAGTATTTTCTTCAATAAACGGATCACCTTTGTCTGTTATCAATACAAGTCTGTCACTGTCAGGATCGATAGCAACTCCGATATCTGCATTATTTTTTTTAACTGCTTTGGATAACTGCTTTAAATTTTCCGGAAGTGGTTCCGGTGTATGAGGAAAAATTCCTGAACCGTCGCAATAAAGCTCAATTACTTTGCAGCCTAATTTTTTTAAAAGCTTAGGACCTATAATGCTGCCTGCAGAATTGACAGCATCAACAACAACAGTCAGCTTTGCTTTTTTTATTTTCTTTGGATCTATAAACTTTAACTTTAAAACTTTTTCAATATGCTTATCAATCCAGGTGTTATCGAATTTGATGTTTTTTAATTGTGATATTTCTGCATACGTGAATTCATCTGTGGCGGCTATTTCAAGAAACTCTTTAATTTCATCCGGTCCTAAAAATCTTCCTGTATTATTCAGAAATTTTAATCCGTTCCATTGCTGAGGATTGTGAGATGCAGTAACAGAAATTCCCCCGGCAGCTTTAATATCTTCAACTGCGATCTGAACTGTTGGAGTCGGGACTACTCCTATATAAATTGGTTCAAAACCTGCGAGAATAAGGGAGCTTGTAACAATATCTGTTATGATCTCTCCGTGTATTCTTCCATCTCTGCCAACTATTATTTTTTTGGAATTATTATATTTTTTGCAGAACTCAGCAAAGGCAAGTGTGAACTTCGAAATACTGGCAGGAGTAAGATTATCACCAATGATTCCGCGAACTCCCGAGACTGATGCGATTATTTCAGACAAGCTTAAGTGTTTGTATTGTTAAATAAATTTACATAAAAATCATAATATTACTATAGAATCAGATCGCTTTTTCCATCTCGCGAAGCTGTTCTACAGTATTTACTCCTGTTATCTCCAGATTGTTTTTACACGCAACAGCGCCGATCTTCAGATCCTTCTTTCTATAGTATGAAAAAATATCCGTTAGATAATATTCACCCTGAGAATTATTTGTTTTCAATGTCTTTAATGCTTCAAATAAAAGATCATTATCAACAAGATAAATGCCTGAGTTAATCTCTCTGATCTTTTTTTGTTCTTCCGTTGTATCTTTGTCTTCAACTATGTCAGTAAAATTTCCCGAATCATCACGGATAATTCTTCCATAGCCTGAAGGATCCTCGAACATAGCAGACAAAAGTGAAGCATCATAACTTCCGTTAATATGAAAATTCAGAAAACTTGTTATTGTTTCAAATTTTAAAAGCGGAACATCACCTGATAATATAAGAACATCTCCTTTGAAATCCTTAAGAAGATTTTCCGTCTGCATTACAGCATGACCTGTTCCCAGCTGAGCGTCCTGATGAGCAAATTCTAGCTTATCAATATTCTTTACAAATTTATCCGAAACAAATTTTATTACATCTTCCTTCCTGTGACCTACAATAGGAATTATTTTTACAGCTTCTATTTTTAAAGCCAGGTCAATAACATATTCAAGCATTGGCTTGCCCTTAAGCGGGAACATGACTTTCGACTTTTCCGGATTAAGCATTCTTTTACCCTTGCCTGCAGCAAGGATTACAACTGCAATTTCTTTTTTCATAATAAAAAACCTGTCATGAAATTTTATGACAGGTTATAATAGTAATTAAAAGTTATCAAATTATTTTGTGAACGATATATTATCAATTAATCTTGTTTCACCATAAGTACATGCAAGCGAAATAAGGATATCGCCTGAAAAATCTTTCAGGTCTGTTATATCCTTTAACTGCTCTGCATCTGTGATCTCAAGATATTCCAGATCGCATGACTTTGAATGATTTTTTATAATACCTGTTAAAGTATTTTTTATTTCATTAACATCATAATTCTTTTCTTCCTGTATCAGCCTTTTACCTTCATTAAGAACTTTATTCAAAACTGATGCTTCCGACCTGTCATTATCAGAAAGTCCCTGATTCCGTGAAGATAACGCAAGCCCATCCTCATCTCTTATAGTGTCACCAACTATGATCTTTACATCGCAATTGAGATCTTTAACTAATTTTTTAATTATCACAACCTGCTGCGCATCCTTTTGTCCGAAATATGCAGTTAAAGGCTTTACAATATTGAACAGCTTTAGAACAACTGTAGCAACTCCTTTGAAATGACCCTGGCGATGCTTTCCTTCAAGATTATCGGAAACTCCACTGACGTTTATTTCAGTTGAACAATCCTGGTACATTTCATTTTCATCAGGATTAAAAATGTAATCAACTCCTGATTTTTCACAGACGAAATAATCTTTTAAAAAGTCTTTTGGATATTTTTCAAAGTCTTTCTGATCATTGAATTGCTTCGGATTTACAAAAATGCTGACAACAACAATATCGCATTCTTCCCTTGCTTTCTGAATAAGAGAGATATGTCCGGCATGTAAAGAGCCCATAGTGGGAACAAAGCCGATCCTTTTTCCGACACATCTGAAATAATCAGCTACATCCTGCATTGCAGCGACTTCTTTGATTACTTTCATTAATTTTTTATTAGTTTGATTAATTGAGTTAGCTTATCTTTCATATCCTTACGATTAACTATAAGGTCTATGAATCCGTGTTCTAATAAAAATTCAGACCTTTGAAATCCTTTAGGAAGGTCTTTCCCTGTCGCCTGTTTCACAATCCTCGGTCCTGCAAAAGCAATTAAAGCATTCGGTTCAGCAATATTAAGATCTCCAAGCATTGAGTAAGATGCACTTGCACCCCCTGTTGTAGGATTTGTAAGTAATGATATATAAAGAATCTTTTTTTGCGCAAGCTGTGCAAGCTTTGCGCTCGTCTTTGCAAGCTGCATGAGAGAAATAGCTCCTTCCATCATTCTTGCTCCGCCGCTCTGAGAAATAATTATTAACGGAAAACCGGTCTTTATTGATCTATCAACTGCTCGGGAGATCTTTTCCCCAACCACACTTCCCATGCTGCCGCCAATGAAATCAAAATCCATACAGCAGAATACAACATCAAGTCTGTTTATTTTTCCGGTACCGCATTTTATAGCATCAAAAAGATCAGTATTCTTTATTGAATCATCGATCCTTTTTTTATAAGGCTTTGTATCTGTAAATTCAAGCGGATCGACAGAACGCATTTTTTTGTCAAACTCACTGAATGAATCTTCATCGAGAAGAATATTTATGTATTCACTGCTTCCAATTCTGAAATGATGACTGCATTTTATACATAGGAAAGTATTGGCTTCCCACTGTTTTTTATGCATCATTTCTCCGCATTCAGGACATTTGATCCACATACCATCAGGTACATCCTGCTTTGGAGAATTTGTCTGTATGTTAACTTCTTTTCTTTTAAACCAGGCCATTAAAACTTTTTAGTTTGCGATCAGCAGCTTATCATTTTATAAATGAATCTACTGAAAGATCGCTTCTGATATAAGTGATCAAAGATGAAATCTGTTCATCTGTAAGCGGTCCGCCATTTTTAGAATGAAAGCCGGGCATCATAGTTGGTTGAGTTGAAGAGCCTGTTGAAATATAATCAAACAACGCTTCATCAGTATATTTTTTTGCAGTGTTTTTATCTATAGCTTCGTGCGGCTTATGATCTTTTGCATCACCGTGGCATATTGCACAGTCATTATCATAAAGATCTTTACCTATTTTGCCGATTCCTTTTGTTACGTGACAATCCTGACAAACCCCTTCAAAAATAGATTGCCCTGCAGAGAACATCATATGATTAGACATATCAGTGGGGATGGCAACATCAAAATATAGAGTCAGAATCATTTGCGGATTAACGGCATCGTTTGACTGGATCATAACAGTCTTTTCAATATGACCCTGCTTACCATTAGAATTAAAAGTTATTTTTATAACTCCTGATTCACCGGCAGCATAAGTTTTTTTATCACCCGAAGTTGCAGCAGTACAGCCGCAGGAAGTTGTAACATTTGAAATTTCCAGATCCTGATTTCCATTATTCGTAAATGGAAATTCATACTGTATAATTTCACCCTGAGTTATCTTTCCGAAATCTTTTGTTATCTCAGTAAAGGAGACGGCAGGTCCTTCCGAAAATCTAAATGTCTTTAGAAAGTCTGTGCTTTTAAAATTAAAAGACAGAGTTAAGGCAGATATAAGTAATAATGCAAATATTAAATAGAATCTTTTCATTTTAATTTTAACAGTTATTTAATTGGCACGAATTCTTTAATGTAATATGGTTCGGAAATAATTACGTTAGCAATATCTCCATTCTGTAATTTTTTTAAAGCTAAATTGTTATGAGCCTTCATTTCTTGCTTTTTACTGACTGTTCTCAGGTTAAAGCCTTCACTTAATCTGGAACGCGCAATAAACAAAGCGCTTTTATCAACTGATGAAATCGTTTCCAAGTCACACTTCTCGTGAATGAATCAGTGCCATTGGTTGCAGCACAACGTTCCACATACCAAACAATCGATTCAGAATTAAAATAAACCACAAAAACATTCAAAAAAATTTAAACAATTCACG
>JBBRMY010000068.1:0-13219 GCA_038230595.1 Ignavibacteria bacterium | reverse complement strand
TAAAGATCAAGGGCATGCGCAAAAAGCATCCAGACAGACATTACTTTTAAAACTTTTAAATTTATCTTTATTCTTCTTGGAAGAAGCACAAGAAATGGTATTACAAAGTGACCGAAGAGAAGAGCCATTGATACAAGCTTCCAGCTTCCTGTCCATCTTTGCATATACCAGAATGTTTCTTCTGGAAGATCTGCATACCATTGAAGAATGAACTGCGAGAATCCTATATAAGCCCAGAAAATATTAAATCCGAATAGTAAAGTACCAAGACTGTAAAAATGACTGTTGTGAATTCTTTTCGGCAGATATCCTTTTTCGTAAAGATTGATAGAAATAAAAGTTACTATCGCCAGGGTTGCAACAATTGTTCCGGCAAAATAATAAATGCCGTAAATAGTAGAATACCAATGCGGCTCCAGACTCATCATCCAGTCGATCGCAAACATAGTCAGTGTTATAAAGAACAGGGGTGCGAATACTACTGATAACTTTATATTGCTTCGTGTAAGCTTAGGATCTTTTGTTTCATCCTGCTTTTTTGAATTCTTGTTGAATGCATAAGAGAAGATCAGCCAAACAAGCAGGCAGAATGCAGTTCTTATTAAAAAAAAGTTTATATTTAAATATGCTGCTTTGGATTTCAGGACTTCATCAGCTGCAACGATATCCGGATGCGTCCACTCAAAAAGAGTATGCATTGAAAAAATAAGAGGTATAGTCATTACGATCAAAAGCGGAATGATACCTGTAAGCCATTCACAAACCCTTCTGAAAGGAACGCTCCATGTTGCACCGACAAGATATTCAAGAGCAACTAAAAGCAGACCACCTAAGCCTATACTGGTGAGGAACATGTAAAGCCAGAGATAATCAAACGCTGCTCTTTCTTTGTTCACAATAAAATTAACAGCGTAAATGATCACTCCTATCGCAGCGAGCAATATCCCTGTAGTTCTTATTTTATCCGGTATTGGTTTGTTTTGAAATTCCAATTTATAAACTTTTATTCAAAAATATTTAACCTAAATCTCTTTGTTTATATTTAAACCTAATTCGTAATTGCCACTTAAGTGTATCATCTTCGGGATCCCCGATAAAAACTTTCGGGGATGCCAATAAACTCATAAAGAGTTTATTGTCATTTTTCGCCTTCTTTTTTTACTTCCGTTTTTGGCGGAGGCGGCTGTTTCTCAAGATCTAAGTCAGTTGCATTCTGCGATCTTTGCAATGTTCTTATATAATGTACAATTGCCCATCTGTCTTCCCTTGGTATCTGCTTTGCATAGCTCGGCATTATATTCTGCCCGTTCGTAATTACATTATAAATATTTCCATCCGGCCAGTTCCTTACTTTATCAGAATGAAGTGATGGAGGTGCAGGAAATTGCCCATGAAGCTTGCTGTCACCTTTGCCGTAATTTCCATGGCATGGTGTGCAATAAGTATTGAATCTGTATTGTCCCTGAGATAAAACTTTTTCAGAAGAAGGTAGAGGATTAGCTAAAACTTTAATCACTGAATCCGGCATTCCTTTATATTGATAAGGCATAAAGCCTCTTGCAACAGTTCCTTCAACAGGATCTCTCATTGTGCGGCCATCAGAATAAAAAGTAGAAACTGTCTGTGGATTACCTCTGAACTGCCAGTGCATCCAGTTATAAGGAAGTATGAATGTAAGATAATTCAGCATAAGATAAGTACTGCCTGCTACTATAATAGCAGTCAATGCCAAAGTTCCTAAGAATTTTTTATCGAATATAGGAGTCTCTTTTACTAATAGATCTTCATTATAATTAACTGATCCTATATCCTTACCATTTAATTTACCAAATAGATCTTTAACCTGAGACTCGTTGAATAAAGGATCCGTTGCTTCAATTGCGATACCATATTTATCTGAAGAAACTCTTTTCATAAATCCTGTATCATGCAATGGATTGCTTATCTGCGGAAGCTTATCGAATAAAAGAAGCATTCCGAATGCAGTCATTAATCCGCAAAATAAAATAGTAAGCTCAAATGTTATAGGAATAGAAGCAGGAAGATTAAAGAATGGCTTTCCTCCTATTATATTCTGATAATCAATGCCGGACATGTAGCCAATCATCGAAAGCGCAGAAATAGTACCTATCAATCCAAAGGTAAACGATACAAGACCTAATTTAGATTCCTTAAGCTGCATAGCATCATCAAGTCCGTGAACAGGGTAAGGAGTATAAACATCGAAATCAGTAAATCCTAATTTAGCAACTTCACTTGCAGCGCTTATGATCTCATCAGGAGTGTCATATAAGGAAGTTACAGCGAAGAGGCTTCCTGACCTTTTGTCATCGCCAAGCAGCTTTTGATCTGTTTGCTTAAATTTTTCTAAAAATCTTTTTACCATAAAAATTCTAGTGCGCGTTATTATTTAAATGATTATGCGATGGCTGCGCGCCTGTTGTAACTGCCTTTATTTCTGCGACTGATACCGATGGGAAAGTCTTTGCGAATAAAAGAAGCAGCGTAAAGAACATTCCAAAGCTTCCTAAAAGTATTCCGCCGTCTACCCATGTTGGTGTATACATTCCCCAGCTTGCCGGTAGAAAATCCCTGTGCAGGGATGTTACTATAATTACAAATCTTTCAAACCACATTCCGACGTTAACAAGTATAACCAGAGGCAATGTGATAGCAATACTTCTTCTCACTTTTTTAAACCAGAACAGCTGAGGGAATCCTACGTTACATGAAACCATGATCCAGTATGCCCACCAGTATGGTCCAAATGCTCTGTTTAAAAATACAAATGATTCAAATTGATTTCCTGAATACCATGCAATGAAGAATTCCATAGCATATGCATAACCTACTATAGAGCCGGTTGCAAGGAGGATCTTATTCATTTTTTCGATATGGTTTATCGTAATGATATGCTCCATATCAAAAATCTTTCTGAGGAATATCAGAACTGTCGATACCATTCCAAATCCTGAGAACACTGCACCTGCTACGAAATAAGGAGGAAAAATTGTTGTATGCCATCCCGGAATAACCGAGACTGCGAAGTCAAAGCTAACAATTGTATGCACTGAAAGTACAAGCGGAGCTGATATACCGGCAAGAATTAAATAAGCTCTTTCGTAATGCTGCCAGTTCCTGTTTGAATTCTTCCAGCCCAGAGATAAAACTTTATAAATAGTTTTCTTAATGCCGCTCTTAGTTCTATCACGCATCAATGCAATATCAGGAACAAGTCCTATTCCCCAGAATACTGCAGAGATAGTCAGATATGTGGAAACTGCAAATACGTCCCAGAGAAGCGGTGATGTAAAATTAACCCAAAGAGCATTCTGATTCGGATAAGGAATAAGATAACCTGCAAGCCATGGTCTTCCTGTATGAAGCACAGGAAAAATACCTGCTGTCATAACAGCAAAAATAGTCATAGCTTCTGCAAATCTTGCAATAGCTGTTCTCCATTTCTGCCTGAATAAAAATAAGATAGCTGAAATAAGAGTTCCGGCATGACCGATACCGATCCAGAATACAAAGTTAACAATATCAAATCCCCAACCAACAGGATTATTATTTCCCCACATTCCAATACCGTAGTATAATGTGAAGCAAACACACACAACTCCAATTAAAAGTGCTGTACTTGAAATTGTGATCGCTGCTAAGAATTTTTTAGAGGGCTTTCTCTCCGTAGGTCCGATGATTACATCATCAAGCTCCTTGAAAGAGGATCTCGATTCTACGAGCGGAAGTTCCTTTGTATATGTTGAATCAAAACTCATTTAAAATATTATTTATATTTTACTTTACCGGTTCCTTAGTATAATCTTTGTGAGTTTCCTTTATTGAATCCTTAAATCCTTCTTTATTCCCTTCAGGATTTATTGTCTTCGTCTCGGCATCTTTTTTAACAGGATTATTTCCTTCAGGATGAACAGAAGCTTCATAAACATTTCTCAGCGTTGCTATATAAGTTACGTTAGGCTTTACTTTAATATCATCAAGAACTGTATAGCTAAGCTTATGAGTTCTGTATCTGTTAAATTCTGATTCCTTATTATTCATATCTCCGAATGCGATCGCACTAGTATTACATGCATCCTGGCAGGCTGTAGTAACATCATCACCTTTAACCATTCTTCCTTCCTGTGAAGCAACCATTCTGGCATCCATAACTCTTTGGATACAGAATGTGCATTTTTCCATAACACCTCTTGAGCGAACTGTTACTTCAGGATTGAACATCTGATCGATAGGCTGCTGCTGGAAGAATCCATCAGCTACTCTGTCTCTCCAATTGAAATAATTAAATCTTCTTACTTTATATGGGCAGTTGTTTGCGCAGTATCGTGTTCCAACGCATCTGTTGTATGCCATTCCGTTAATACCATCCGGCGAGTGAGTAGTTGCAGCTACAGGGCAAACATTCTCACACGGAGCATTGTCGCAATGCTGACAAAGCATCGGCTGGAAAGTTGCTTTTGGAGCATCAGGTGTTCCTGAATAATATCTGTCTATCCTTAACCAGTGCATTTCCCTGTTAACTCTAACCTGATCTTTTCCAACAACAGGAATGTTGTTCTCAACCATGCAGGCTATAGTACAGTCATTGCAACCCATACATTTATTCATATCAATAACCATTGCCCACTTAACATCTGTTGTAGAGAATTGGTTATTCTGATTAATGCTTGGGAATTTTTCTAATAATACACCGTCAACATATTCTTCTTCCTTAAGAACTTCTTCATTGTTCTTATACTCATTATAAGTAGCTTCTCTTATAATTTTTCTTTTGAACTGAAGGTCTTGAGTGACAGGATCATCAATTGCATGATGTTCCTGAGTAGAAACAAGCTCATAGCTTCCTGCTGACTTATCTGCTTTTACATTATAATATAAATATGGAGTAACGCCAGTGTTCGAGAAAAGTTTATTTGCATTAAATCCTACATTCTGACCTATAGCACCTGAAACTGTTCTTCCCTGACCGGTTTCAACAACAATCATTTTATCTGCAATTCCAGGCTGAACAAATACCGGTATTTCCATTTTAAAATTACCATTGGAAATGTTGATCATGTCCTTGCTGTTGCCTGCGAGATTAAGATCTTTTGCTGTCTTTACAGATACAGCTGCATAATTATCCCAGACTATTTTTGACATTGGATGAGGCAATTCCTGAAGCCATGCATTATTCGCATATTTTCCATCGCCGGTCGAGTGATGCTTGTTCAACAGCAATACAAAATCATTTGATGCAGTGCTTTTTCCTGCAGAGCCTGTGAAATTATCACCCTGATATGGAGTAGATTCTTTTGCTTTATCTTTTGTAACAACAAATCCGTCATGCAAAGCAGCGAACCAGAATCTGTTGAAATCAGCACTTGCTTTCAAAGAAGGGAATACATCTTTTTCAAATGTGGATTTTACATATTCATGATAAAGATTGTAAGTATATCCATCTTTATTTCCTTTAGTCCAGGTCAGAAGCATGGCTTCTTTCTGGCGGCTGTTATATAGAGGATTGATCACTGGCTGCTGAAGTGTAACTATATTTGTTCGTGTTTTATAATCTCCCCATGACTCCATAAAATTGCAGCCCGGAAGAGTATAATCACTTAACGCAGTTGTTTCATTTACTAATTCAGAAATGGAAATTTTTAATGCTGCTTTTTTATAAGCTTCAGCAAAATTATAATCAGTTGGGAAATTATAAACAGGGTTAATATCAGAATTGATCATTACAGCGATCTTACCTGCATTAAGATCAGAGACTAAATTATCAATATCAGCTTTTGAAGAAAGCGGCATTACTTCTTCGAATATTGACTCAGAAGAATAAAGCTTGCTTCCGCCGATAACATCGTTCAGTAAATTTATAGCAATATGAGTTGACTCAGCAAGTGATTCACCTCCGACAACTATAGAAGAACCCTGATTTTTTTCAAGATCAGAAACAAGGTGATCAAGAACAGATTTGTCTAAGCCATATTTCTTTGCAAACTCATCAATGCTGTATTTTGAAACTGCATTTCCGTATTTAGTATCTGTAGCAAAAGTTGATATTTTCTTTTTAGTTATGAACTCTGAAAGCAAACTCATAACAAAATCTTCCATTGCATCAGTTCTGAGTCTCAATCTGTAATCAGCCTTCATTCCGGTCTGCGTCATTGCACCTTCTACTGAATAAAGTCTGTTAAAATCTTTTTCCGAGAAAACATCTCTTCCTTCAGCAAATAACCTAACATTCTCAACTTTATTTAATTCAGTTGATAAGAAATCAGATTCTACTGCAAGGATAATCTTTGCTTCATTAAATTTTATAGTTGGAATATTTCTGGTGCCATAGCTTTTTTGCCAGGCGCTTAGTTTTGCATTATCATTAAACTGGTCATAGGTATAAACTTTAGCAGTTGGATATACTGCAATGAATTCATCAAGTACTTTTTTATAGGAAGGAGAAATAACTTTTGAAGTAAGTATCGCTATTTCTTTTCCTGAAGAAGCAGCTGATCTTAAAGAAGTAATAATTTTATCGTCTGCATCCTGCCACTTTATATCCTTGCCGTTCAGCATTGGATTTTTAATACGATCCGGCTCATATAGATTTAAAATGCTAGCCTGACCAATAGAACAGATCTTGCCTTTGTTTACAGGATGATCCGGATTTCCGTCAACCTTAATTGGTCTGCCTTCTCTTGTTTTGATAAGTACGCCGCAAGCTGCTGCGCATCCGTCACAAGCTGATGCATAATAATCAGGACGGCCTAGAGTAACTTCCTCCGGCTTCCTGTTATAAGGAATGATCTCGCCTCTGTCTTTATAATTAGAGCATCCTGCAGCAGCAACCGCTGCTGAAGCAGTCATTAAAGCTAAAAATTTTCTTCTTGAGAAAGCTGACATTTTATCAACATCAGGTCTTTCAAGCTCGCCGGGTTGGAATTCTAATTTTTTCGCGCGGATAAAATCGGGATTGCTGTAAAGCTCTTTAAAGCTTCTCCAGTAGTTAATGTCTTTTGGATCGGCAGGCTTTGGTACTTCAGGAATAACAATAGCTTTTTCTATGATCTCTTCAGACGAATTATCTAAAATTTTACCTGATATATTAATTTTTTTATCCATTAACTCTTACCTGAATCCTTTCCGGAATAGCGTTTAACTGAAAATGGATTTCCGGTAAATGATACGGACTTCTTGTTTTTTGAATTTTCTTCTTCGAATTTAGTCTTAATAAAATCGGCAGGGAGCTTTGTTAACCCATATACTCCGGCTGCTAACGATGTAAAATAAACAAAGAATTTTTTTCTGTTTATTTTTTTATTTCCTGACTCTGTTATCTCTTTCATTAAGATTTAATTACTATTTACCTATGACAGGCACCGCAGTTCGTAGGACCATTTTTTTCCTGTGAAGCGCTGACTATCTTATTTGGATTGTTTGGATTTATTACTGCAATTTTATTCTTTGAATCTTTATGGCAGTCTATACATGCGCCCATAGTTAGATTCTTAACCTGTTCTACTACTTCTGTCTGTCTCATATCTCCGTGACAGTTCAGACAGTCTACACCTTTATTAACGTGAGCAGCGTGATTGAAATATGCAAAATCCGGCACTCTGTGCACGCGTTTCCACGGCAAAGGCTTATTTTCTTCGTAATACTTAGTTAATTTTATTATTTCGGGCTTGTCTTTTCGGGCAACAACGTGACAATTCATACAGACATCGACTGATGGAACGCTTGCAAATCTTGATTTATCAACTCCTGAATGGCAATATTTACAATCGATCTGCATTTCACCGGCATGAAGCTTGTGAGAATAATGAATAGGCTGCTCAGGCATATACCCAATGTCATTTCTTTCTGCAAACGATACATAATAAGTGATAGTAAATACTACGGCAGTAACAAAAAGCAGGATCGGAAGGCGTACTTTGAGATTATAATCAAGTAAAAATTTCTTCATCTATGGGTTAGTACTTTTTTAAGGGAACAGCAGTTACAGCTATTACTCTTCAATACACAAAAAAAACAGAGCGAAAAATCTTTTATAAGGATATTATACAATTTAACGAATTTCTTTTAATAATTTTATGTAAAAATTTGTGAATAGTACACTATTACAAAGTAATGGAAGTTTTTACGACCTCTAATAGAAATCCAATACTTAGAATTAGAAAAATCTTAACAACCATTTTCCGCAATACTTTGTTACAATACTCATATTGAACTTTCTGCGCGGTATAAATATATTGATAAACCACAATCAATTTCAGAATCAAGTTTCAGATTAAATAATTTTAAAATAAATCTAAAAAAACTCCAAATGAGAACTATGTTCAGGCTCTACTTTAAAATTCTTTTGGTTTCCATGCTTTTGCTTTGTGTTAATTTCACTTTAAATGCTCAAAACAATACTGCTTACTGGCATGATATTCCTTCTACCAATATCCAATCTAACGGAAGAAGAGTAACCATTCCGGAAGTTTGCAGATCTTTAACTCTTAATATCGCAGATATTCAAAATGTTTTAAAGACTGCTCCTTCAGAAAAGAATGTTCAGGCAAAATTTTCCAACGTTATTATTTCACTTCCTTACCCGGACGGAACATTCAAAAGATTCAGCATGGTTGAATCTCCTATTATGGAACAAGGACTTGAAGATCAGTTCCCGGAAATTAAAACTTATGCAGGTCAAGGGATCGATGATAAATATTCAAATGTAAGAATTGATATTTCTCCTTCTAATGGTTTTCATGCTATGATCTATGCAGACGAAAATGTTTACATTGATCCATATGCAATGTTCGACAATTATAATTACATCAGCTATTACAAAAAAGATCTAAAGCCAAAAGAGAATTACTCCTGTGAAGTAATTCAGAATGATCAGTATCATCCTGAAAATATTCATTCAAATTTTGAAGTAAAAAGCGAAGGCCAGCTCAGAACTTACAGATTAGCTCTTGCGGCAGATGGTGAATATACAACTTATTATGGCGGAACAGTCGCGCAAGCAATGGCAGGTATGGTAACTTCTGTGAACAGAGTTGATGGTGTTTATGAAAATGAAGTTTCAGTAAGAATGGTCCTTATTGCAAATGATGCATTATTAGTTTATACAAATTCATCAACAGATCCTTATACAAATAATAACGGCAGCACAATGCTTGGTCAGAATCAGACAACATGCGACAATGTTATCGGTTCAGCTAACTATGATATCGGTCACGTTTTCAGTACAGGAGGCGGTGGTGTAGCTTTTCTTGGATGTGTTTGCCTATCAGGCAGTAAAGCTAAAGGCGTTACAGGTTCGGGAGCACCTGTTGGAGATGGATATGATATAGATTATGTAGCTCATGAAATGGGACATCAATTCGGAGCAAATCATCCATTTAACAGTACTACTTCAAACTGCGGCGGCGGTAACAGAGCAGCTTCAGCAGCTTATGAGCCCGGCAGTGGATCAACAATTATGGGTTACGCAGGAATTTGCGGAGCTGATGATCTTCAGCCGCACAGCGATCCTTATTTTCATGCAAAGAGCCTGGAAGAAATAATTGCTTATACAACTACAGGTGGTGGAAACAGCTGCCCTGTTACAACTGTAACAGCAAATCATAATCCTGTTGTAACAATGCTTGCAGGCGGGTTTTCAATTCCTATATCAACACCATTTACTTTAACAGGAAGCGCAACGGATGCTGATGCCGATGCATTAAAATATTGCTGGGAAGAATATGACCTTGGTCCTGCAGGTACTGCAAATGCGCCATCCGGAAATGCTCCTATCTTCAGATCTTTTAATCCTGTAGTTTCAGGTTCACGAACTTTTCCTAAATCATCCGATCTTTTAAATAATGCTCATACGATCGGTGAGCTTCTTCCAACATATGCAAGATCACTTGCTTTCAGATTGACTGCAAGAGACTATAAGGTAGGTGGCGGCGGTGAAGGATACGGAGCAGTAACTTTTAATGTAGTTGCCACAGCAGGTCCGTTCCTTGTTACTGCACCAAATACAGCTGTAACATGGAATTCACCTTATCCTCAGACTGTAACGTGGAATGTTGCTAATACTACAGCTGCTCCTGTCAATTGCGCTAATGTGAATATTCTTTTATCAACTGACGGAGGATTAACTTTTCCGACAACATTGAAATCAAATACTCCTAACGACGGAACTGAATCAGTAACGTTACCGAATGTAAACACATCAACAGCAAGAATAAAAGTTGAATCAGTAGGAAATGTATTCTTCGATATTTCAAACACTAATTTTTCAATTTCAACTGCAACCGGTATTGGAAACAATAACACAGAGCCTTTAACTTTTAAACTTTCACAGAATTTTCCGAATCCTTTCAATCCTGCAACAATGATACAGTTCACAATTCCAAAGATGAGCAGCATTTCATTGAATGTTTATAACGTAAGCGGACAGCTTGTTGCATCATTGATAAATAATGAATTGAGAACAGAAGGAACATATTCGTTTCAGTTCGATGCAAGCAGTTTAGCAAGCGGAATGTATTTCTACAAGCTTGAAGCAGGATCATTCTCTGAAACAAGAAAAATGATCTTGATGAAGTGACAATTATTCCCTTTGTGGAATGATTGTCATCCCCGAATGCGTTTATCGGGGAACCCAGTTTTCCGCAAAGCGACGGAAGTTTTTAATACTGGTTACGATGCTCAGCATCGTAACCTTTTTGTTTCTTATATCTTTTCATTGTTTTAACATCTATTTTAGCTTATCCACTCTAAATTTCATTCAGCATAAGCTTGTTTACTTTGCAGGATATTGCTCTTAAAACTTAAGTTCTCAATAATGAAAACCTCTGTCTCAATTGTATTTTCTATTGTTGTAATTTTTGTAATAGTCTACGCCGTTTCATTTTCCGGATGCAGCAATACAGTTACTGGTCCCGTAACCGGAGGACCTACACAAAGCCTGCACCAGGCTTTAACTGAAGCAGACTTTACTGATACAAATTATTTTGCCGATCCGCAGGCAGTGGTATTGCTTCATCTTGAGCATCTGCATTCACCCATAGATCCAACACATCAAGACACAGATTCTTTAGGCATTGATGTTATTCGAGTCAGAATACCCCATACGGCAGAGCATTCATTCAGAATTGGTGATTCCTCTCACTTTGCATTAACTCTCATAAGTAAAGCAACAAGAATCATAGTTTGTCATTTAGATCCTGTAGATAATTTCAAAACGGTAACTGTAACTGCGGGAGATTATTTAATAGTAGTCAGGTCACTTATAGAGTTTACCGGCGGTACCAATACGCACCAGAATGTTTTCATTCAGCCTGATAGAAGTACAGCGCTAAGCAGAGGCAGCGGTTATCAGCAGGTTTATGCAGATTCTAACTCTGTACATACTCTGCTTTCAACCAACTCATGTCCTTCCTGCGATCTGAGTTATGCAAATTTAAGTAGCGCAAATCTGGGTAGTGCAAATTTGACTAATGCAGATTTAAATCATGTAAATATGAGTTCAGCATATTTGACGGATGCAATATTGACTAATGCAAATTTGAGTAATGCAAATTTGACATATTCATATTCGTCACATGCAAATTTGAGTAATGCAAATTTGAGCTATGCAGATTTAAGTAATGCAAATTTAGGTGATGCAATTTTTAGTTCTGCAAATTTGAACCATTCTCATCTGGATCATGCAAATTTAAATCAAGCTGTTTTGGGTTCTGCTGATCTGACTTATGCAAATTTGAATTATGCAATATTGAGTAATGCAAATCTTAACCATGCAAATTTAAATCATGCATCTTTGAGTCATGTCACGGGTTCGACAGATCTGTCTTATGCTATTTTGACTAATGCGAATTTGACTTATGCAAATTTGGCTTCTTCAAAATTAAGTTATGCAGATTTTAGTTATGCAAATTTGAGTTACGCAAATTTAAATAATGCAACTTTGAATAATGCAATTTTTTGCAACTCTATTAAAACCGGACTTATAATAACCAATGTTCATACGAATAGCGGAACACAATGCTGGCCATAAAAAGAGATACCTTTCCCAGCATGCTTTAAACTGGAATCCCATCAATGAATAACTCCATCGCTGATGGATTATTTCAGAATGCTTTGTCGGGGCTGTTACAGAGCAACAAAAGCTTTCCACATCATAAAGGAGTCCTGCAAGCCACGGGACAAAAAATATAAAAGATTACCACACCTCGCGCACCGTAACCTTTTTCCGTCAATAAACTTATTTCACGGAACTTATATTCTGTTTCGTAGTGTAAGTACATGGTAAGCTCTACTCAAACATACAATTTTTAAAAAATTTCTTATTCATTCAGGAGGGATCGTTATGTTCAAAAGAAACTTTATTTTTGCACTACCATTCATTTTATTGTCATTTGCAGTATCCTTTACTATCAAAGCACAGGATGTTCCAAATGACGAAGATGCAAACAAACCGATGATCGACAGCATTGAATACAATGAAAATCTGTTGGATTCGAATGCAGCTTACAAAACACAGTTCGACAGTCTTTCAAAAGACGGCGATTGGCAATCTGTCAATAAGTCTGATTTTGTAAAAGATATTTCTGAAAACACAGGTGAAGAACTTTCATCAAATTACCCTGCTACAACTGAAGTGATATATGTCTGGAGACCCCATTGCTATACTCCGGATTGGAATCCATACTGCGATGGTCAATGGATTTTTACATGTGACGGATGGATATGGGTTTCAAACTACAGCTGGGGCTGGGGTCCTTATAATTATGGCAGATGGTATTGCAGCAATAATTATGGATGGGTATGGATGCCTGGCAATGTATGGGCTTGCAACTGGGTAACCTGGAGACATCATAATAACTATTGCGGCTGGTATCCAACCTGTCCAAGAATATTCTGGAGAGCTCCGGATTACAATCACGTCTATACAAATCATGTCTACGCTTACAATCCGAGAAACTGGGTATTCGTAAAGAAAACGGATTTTACAAAGCCTTTAAATCCCGGTATCGTAATAAATGACGGAGAGAAACCAAAGATCTTAAAGAATTCACAAAAGACCAAGACAATGGTTTACACAGATCCTAATTCCCCTAAGATAAAATATAAAGGACCTGACGTAAATGAGATTTCAAAAGAGACCGGGACAAAAATAACACCGAAAGTAATCGAACCGATAACCACCAAAGGAAAGCAGATAGTTACC
>JBBRMY010000067.1:0-13309 GCA_038230595.1 Ignavibacteria bacterium | reverse complement strand
GAATACTCATGATGCAAGTCCACATAGCATAACATCGACATCAGATTACGATACACTAAGAGAAGGTGATGTTGTAACTATTGAACCAGGCTTGTATTTTCCTGAAGATTCCAAAACAGTTGATAAAAAATACTGGGGTATAGGTGTAAGAATTGAAGATGATATACTAATTACAAAGAGTGGGAATGTGAACATGACCTCATCCCTTGGCAAAGAACTCCACGAAATTGAAGCAATGATGGCAGGGAAGTAAGTAGGGATTTTAGTTTTGAATACAGTTTGAGGGATTTTAATTTTTGAATACAGTTTGAGGGATTTTAATTTTGAATACAGTTTGATAGCACTTGCCCCGAAGGGGCGAAATATAACAGCATAGGGCGTAGCCCTATGAAAAAAGAATTAATTAAGATTAGCCCTGAAAGGGCGATATAAGTTTTTTTTAAATAAAATTTATAATCTATGGGTCAATCTTTAGTAAAAAATTATTCCCATATAATATTTAGTACAAAACATCGCCAGCCTTTTATAAAATCCCCAATTGATACAGAACTTTATGCTTATATTGCCACAATATGTAAATCAAATGAATTTATCCCATTAAAAGTAGGTGGTCACACAGATCATATTCACATACTTTGTTTACTTTCTAAAAAACATACTCTGATTAAATTTATGCAGGATCTTAAATCTTCTTCTTCAAAATGGATAAAAACAAAAGGAGATGATCTAAAAGACTTTTATTGGCAGGATGGATATGGTTCTTTTTCAGTTGAACCGGATAGATTAGACGGCGTAATTAAGTATATTGAGAATCAGAATGAACATCATAAAAAGAAAACGTTTCAGGAGGAATATCGTGATTTTTTAATGAAATATAAAGTGGAGTACGATGAAAGATATGTGTGGGAATGAGGAGTAAAGAGAATCAGTTAAGAATAAATCAGTTTTGATTTAGGTGATTGAATAGGATTGGTTTTTATTTCGCCCCGTTGGGGCTCATAATGTTTTGATGTTTTCATAGGGCTTCGCCCTATGCTGATTTATATCGCCCCGTTGGGGCTCATATTGTTTTGATGTTTCTCATAGGGCTTCGCCCTATGCTGATTTATGCAGCCCCTTGGGGCTCATATTGTTTTGATGTTTCTCATAGGGCTTCGCCCTATGCTAATATATTTTGCCCCTTCGGGGCTGGTTTTCTACAGTTATGAATAAAATTATATAAGTTTTAAAAATTATATTAAAATTTGTATTCCTACTGCACTAATGCGAAATCGATTTTCTTGTTTTCCATATTTACTTTGCTGACTTTTATTTTTACAGTCTGTCCTGCCTGAAAGATCCTTTTTCTTCTTCTTCCAATTGCCATGTGTCTTTTCTCATCGTATTCATAATAGTCATCCTGAATATCCTGAAATCTTACCATGCCTTCAATTAAAAGATCATTGATCTCAACAAACATTCCGTACTGAACAATTGCTGAAACCATACCTTCGTAAACATCTCCGATCCGGCTTTGCAGATATTCTATTTGCTTTATCTTGATCGATTCTCTTTCTGCCTGAGTTGCATTTTGCTCTTTTTCAGAACAATGCTTTACTATTCCTGGCAATAGTGTTTTGTAATAATCAACTTTCTTTTTTATAGTC
Organism: Ignavibacteria bacterium; assembly: GCA_038230595.1. Taxonomy (GTDB): domain Bacteria; phylum Bacteroidota; class Ignavibacteria; order Tepidaquicellales; family Tepidaquicellaceae; genus JBBRMY01. Next base: position 11,663 of record JBBRMY010000067.1, on the reverse strand, counting down.
TTAGGTTCAGTAATATATTCATTCAGCATTCTGTGAATTATAAGATCAGGATATCTCCGGATAGGGGAGGTAAAGTGCGTGTAAAATTCAAATCCAAGTCCGTAATGTCCTATATTATTTTCTGAATAAATGGCCTTTGCCATTGACCGGATGATCATATCATTTATTATGTATTCTTCCTTTCGTCCTTTGACACTTTCAATGACTTCATTGATCGATTTCTTGTCTTTAACATTTATCTTGTATCCGAATTGCTTTACGAATTCTGTAACTTTTTTTATCTTTGCAGCATCAGGATCGTCATGAACTCGGTAAACAAATGGTATCTTAAATCCTTTTTCTTTTGCCATGTCACGAATAAATAGTGTTGCACATTTATTTGCCAAGAGCATAAACTCTTCGATCAGTCTCATTGAGTCTAATCTTTCTTTGATCTTTATTTCACTTACTTTACCTTTTTTATCAAATACGAATTTTACTTCTTTTGAACCGAAATCCAATGCACCTTCAGAAATTCTCTTCTTAGTAAGCTTTTGTGTAACCTCATACATCAGCTTTAACTCTGCTGCAAAATCACCCTTACCTGTTTCAATAACCTGCTGTGCTTCTTCATAACTAAATCTTCTTTTACTGTTTATTATAGTTTTCTTTATATCAAATTTTTTGAGTTCAAGAGTTTTGCTCAACTCAAAAATTACTGAATACGTGAGTCTGTCAACATTCGGCTTTAGTGAGCAGATATCATTTGAAAGCTTTTCCGGAAGCATTGGTATTACTCCAGTAACAAAGTAAACGCTTGTTGCTCTTTTTAATGCTTCGATATCAAGCGGACTTCCCGGCTTCACATAGTGAGATACATCTGCTATATGAACTCCTATCTTATAGCCTGTTGTTGTCTTTTTTATTGAAACTGCATCATCAAAATCTCTTGCATCAACAGGGTCAATAGTAAAAATATTATCTTCTCTTAGGTCAAGCCTGTCTTTTACAACAGATCTGAACTTGATCTTTTTAGCTTCTTCCATTACATCTGCAGGGAATTCTTTTTCCAGATGATATTTTCTTGCTATGGAAAGCAACTCTGCATCGGTTTCACCTGCTTTTCCTAAGATCTCAATTATCTTACCTTCAAGATCAAAGCTTTCATTATTTATATCTTCAGGATTTAAAATTTCTACATTAACTTTATCTCCGGGAACTGCTCCGTTGAAATCCCTTTTGCTAATAAGTATCTGTCGGCTGTTCCTTCCATCTGAATAAACAATTCCCTGGTGGCTTTTTATTTCAAAATTGCCTGAAAGAAAATTAATTTCTTTTTTTATTACTTTTGTAATGAGTGCGCCTTTTTCGCCATCGGTTTCGCTGACGTCAAAAATAACTCTGTCATCAATACCAAGATCTCTCGGCTTTTCAAGTATCCGAATTGCGCTCATCTCCCCATCGGATGAGCTTACAGCTAACCTTCCATCCGATCCGAATACTACTATGCCGTTAAAAGAAGTGCTTTTAGAGCCTGGATTTTTAACCGATGAAGTTTTAACCGAAGTTCTTTTTGAAGATCGTTCTTTAACTGTAGAAATTTCAGGCGAAGAAATATTAACAGTAGCTTTTCTTTTCCGTTTATCACGATCATTTTTTTTATGCGGCTTTTCAGCTTCATTATAAGAACTTTCGAGAGGTTTTGCTCCGGCTAAGCCATAGTGCTTTCCCTGCTTTTCGATGAGACCATTTTTGATCATTTCCATAAGAGTTGTATAAAGCAGCTCTTTCTGCCCATGTGAGATCCCGATATTCTTTAGAATGCTGTGAAATCTATGTGAGCGGTCCTTGTCCTGACTTAGGAATGAGAATATTTTATCTGAGAGATTAATAATATTAAAATTTAATTTTATAAAAAATAATTGCTCCGGTCCTTGTTTCATTAGTACCGGATTGTGTAACGTTTGAAGAAGTAAGAGGATCGTTAGTTCTCTCCAGCTGTAATATCAGCTTATTCTGAATAGCTTTCAATTTCAAAAGCTTATCTATCGGATATTGGATAATAATATTTGTATTTGAAATATCATCAAAGATCTGTCCTCCAACCCTTACTATTGCATCACCGAACTGAGCTGTTACTCTGAGATCGGTATTCTGAGCCACACTGCCTGTCTTGCTGTCTACATAATTTATATCGGTATTTACAATAAAGGGAATTACCTGCTGAATGAAATTAGTAAAATAATTTGAGACGAATACAGCTCCGATATTAGCACTTACCCCACCTACAGATGAGGCAATAGACAAATTTTCTGAAGCTGACAGTTCATCCTGAAATTTTCCAAAAACTATAAAAGTAATAGCGTCAGCAGAAGGATCATTGGAGCTTAATATAGACCCATTAATATAAACTGTCCATCCAAGATTAATATTTGAAGCTTTTCCTGTTACTTTAAGATCAATTTCAACATCCTGTGTTGAATTACTCGGATCATTTGGCTTATTCCTTGTAGTAGTATAAACTCCATTAATATTCAGCTCAGGCTCCGTCAGTGGTCCGTTAAAATCAAGAAAACCTGTTGCTTTGAAATTCTTATAAAATTTATAAAAAGAATTATCCCCCATATTTACTCTGCCTCGCGCTTCAAGAGTTCCGTTATTCCGGTTATCTGCAAAAAGATTCATGCTAACATCTCCAAAAAACTCCTGTCTCGACTTTTCATTTGTTATAAATCTGACAAAAATATTATTGCTGTTTGTAATATTTATATCATAAACGAAAAAATTATCTTTTTTAGCCGAAATGGAGTCTTCCTTGCCTGCTAAAAAAAATGTTTCAAATGGATTTAAGTCTTTTTTCTTTTTTGTGCTTATACTGTCCCGCAGACCACTCATCATCTGTGGAATAGAATCTTTATTATAAGCTGATGAATCAAGCTGAAGAATATATTTAAAATCGTCATCATATGCATATTCAGTTTCCTTTTTTTCAGGGTCGATAGAAATATTTCCATCAATCAAATTCAACTCGCCGGACAAAAGCAGCCCATTTGAATTTCCTTTAAGACGAAGCGGAATTCTTCCGCTTCCACCGATAAGATCTCCTTCTATACCTAAAGTTGTAAGCCCGTTCTCTTTTGCGAAGATCTTTGTATCTCCGTCAAATACGACATCAACATCGCTTACTCTTATATTCGTAAAGTCAACATATCCATTTCCATGGAGATATCTGCCCTGTGTATCAGGTGTGAAAAGCCGGAAGTTATCGATCTTTACTTTTTGCTGCTCTGTGTTCAGGTCTACATCAAACTTATAGAACATTTTTGTCATATCAACTAATAAAGAACCTTCGCGTATTTTCATTAATCCTGAAAGCTCAGGTTTACTGACTATTCCTCCGAAATTTATTTTTCCTTCAAGTGTACCTGAAAGATGAGATGTTAGCGGGATCAGCTGCTGAATTATTTTAAGCTGAAAATTCTTTGCGTCTACATTTATTTTAACCGGCTCATTTTTATAGAATTCTGTTACGAATGAAGTATCGTTCGATTTAAGAGGATTTGCATAAGGGAAAAGTCCGTTTATTAAAAGTCTGCCCTCGTTATTCTCATTATAAAAGCTGATATTTGGAGCAATGTGATTGTCATTATAGTCAACGATCGCATCAAGTCTGCCAACTCTGTTATTTGCTACCCTTAAAATATCAGAGTTTGCTTCAAGGTGAAGATCAGGATCGTCCAATGTTCCTTTATAAGTGATTGCAAGCCTTCTGATATTTCCTAAGATAGCTTCATCTACTTCAATATCAGGATTCTGCCTTAACTGTAACCTATGAAGATCTATATTGTTAAGCGAAACTGTAAGGTCACTGGAATTATTTAAAGAATATTTTCCATTAATATTTATCCGCTGTGAAAATTCCGTAACTCTGAATCTTTCAAAATTAATATAATTATCTCCGGGGCTTGTGATATATGCAAGCACGAGACTATCAGCATCCTGCAATGTATAATCCTTATATTTTAATCCTAAAGTATCAAATACAAATACCGTGCTATCATTATAAAAAAGTGTTTTGGCAGTTGTAAATACTTTTTGATTTGAATCAAGCACTACATAAGCTGTGAACTTATTATCATTTTTCCCTCCATTTGCTTCGAATGTTAGGCTGTCAAATTTTTGTCCCGATACATTTAATGCTATTGCTTTAAGATCGACCTTTCCGATATAATTATCATTTCCGCCAGTATCCGGCCTGTTCTCTAAAATACCGCTTAGATTAACTCTTTTTGTATAAAAAGTTGTATCCTTTAACTCGCCATAAAAGAATTTTTGTACAATTCCTGTATCCAGCTTAACAGAAAAAAGATTTTTCTCATTTACGACTTCACCTTTTAATTTAGCAGTGAAGTTTATTTTGTCAACTTTAACTAAATTTGCGAGGGGAGTAAAATCTTTTATATTAATATCATAAGCAAAGCTTGCATTATTTCCGGATCTGAATCCTGAAGCTATTTTTACCGTTATCACAGGATCATTACTAAGTGAATCATTTTTTATTATTGAAGCAATATGCTCTTTAATTCCTGAAATATTATTACTGATCAGAGTAGGTATATCAGAAAATGTATATTTACCATTTGCCCTTATATCAAGAAAAGGGGAGCTTAAGTTTATATCAGTAGAATCAGAATTTTTATGAATATAACCTGATAGTGTTGTTAATGGGATCTGGTATTTCCCATATTCGGAAGGCTGAAAATTAAGTTTGACGTCTCCGTTCAGATTTGATAAAGAAGTTCCGCTGCCTTTAATTTCATATGTAAAGTTCAGGTTGCTGGATTGTGAAGCATCACCTGTCAGTCCTGCAATATTCAGCCTGCCGGCATTTCCTTTAATATCATAAGTGAGATTTTTCAGATCCCGGAAACCGATCTTCCCCTGGATTTTTGAATCCATATAGTTAGTAGTGTAATTCACATCAACATTTGCGCTTCCATTATTCATTTCAACTATTCCGCCTGAACGTGTTATATTCTGCTTGAGGAACTTTGTGTTTGAGATCTCATAAATTATCTTAGCACGCATTCTTTTATAATCTGTTCCATTTGCATTTATATTAAAAGTCCCTGTAATACTACTTTCAAGAACCGGGTCCTTGAAGATCCTTCCAAGATTAACGTTCGAAGTTCTGATATCTCCTTTGTAAAATATATCTCTTGGTTCCAGATCCATGAATGCTTTACCGCTTACATTTCCAACTCTGCTTCTTATATTAACATCTGCATCAAATCTTTTCGGATAACCTATATAATGAAAGTCGGCATTGACCGGTCCAATGTAAGAATAATCCGGTACATGCAGTCCCGGAATAATATCTCTGGTATCTCCACCGTCTAATACAGATCCATTGCTCACAATATCCATATAAAGACTGTCTCCGGGTTCATGCAATCCTTTTACTTTCCCAGCAAGATTATAATAAGATCTGTCAGTTTTTAAGATCAATCTCTCAATGTCAATATTTCCATAAGTACCTTTAGCTTTCAGATCGAGATATACTCTGCCATTAAGAAAATCAATTCCGGGAAGAAAATAAATGAGGTCTTTAAAATCAAATTTATCTGTCTTCAGCTCTAGTTCAATATTATTGTTCCTGAATTCCTCATATATAACTTTCCGCTCAAGTGGATCAAGCTTATCCATGTAAAGAGTTTTTATCGTAAAGGCAGTGCGGTCGGAAGCAAAGGATAAGTTTGAAATTCTTGTGTCCTTGTTCCTGTTTACTTTTGCTTGAAAAGAAAGATTTTTTAATCTGAAGGTGGAATTAGTTTCGAAGTTCAGCTTCTTTATTTCAATTGTCTGGTACTCTTCAATGTATCTTGCAGCAAGTTCAAGATTCAGATGCTTTAAATAAAGATTTGTAGTATTGAAAGTATCTGAAACTGCAATTGGGATCTGATCTACGGGAATATTAAGATCACGATCCTGTATCATTCTGAAATTAGCTTGTATTAATTCAAATTTATCAAGTGTGATCTTCCAGTCAAACTTCTTTACAAGTGTATCTGCCGGGTCTTTGATAGTAGGTCCCAGAACATAAGCATAATTCCAGACGAGTGAGTCGTTCTTATCTTTTATCTTTGCAAAATTGATCTGAGGAGAATAAAGCTGAAATTTAGAAATATAAATATTTTTGTTTAGAATTCCGAAGAGGTCAAAAGCAGCATCAATAACATTTACCTTTACAAGTGTATCTTTTTTAACTCGCAGGCTGACATCATGCAGCTTAAAGCCGCTGATTATATTGCCTTCAATCGATTCAATATATAACCTTGAATCTCTGTCTACTAGACCTGTATTTACTTTATCTACAGCGAAATGCAGAGCCCAATTCTTAAAGTATGATGTCTGAACAAATATCAGTATGCATATTAAAAGGATAATAAAAGTAAGAAGAGAATAAAAAGAAAATCTTAAAGTTTTTTGACGAAAGGTTCGTTTATTTTTTGGCTGAAGGGGCGGATCAGGATTTAAATTATTTGGCTGTTCAACAGGATTGGGTTCAGATCTTAAATGTTGTTTTTTATTGCCGCGAATATTTCCCGTATTTGCCGGTGAATTCTTACCCGGAGGTATATTATCATCATTATTTATATTCTCATCGTTCATATCCGGACACTATCAAAGTGAATGTATTTTTTCAAGCAGGGAAGTTGTCGAGTAGTTCTTAACAAACTCCAGGCTTTTTACATCGCCGCCATTTTTCAGTACTATATCAGAACCTACTATATCTTCAACTTTCCAGTCACCGCCCTTAACAAGTACATCAGGAATTACTGAACTTATAAGATCATATGGTGTATCTTCATTAAAAATAATTACTGCATCGACAGGCTTTAAGCTTCTAAGAATATATGCTCTGTCATTTTCATTATTAACAGGTCTTCCTGATCCTTTAAGCTTTGAAACTGAAGTATCTGAGTTCACTCCAACAACTAAAAAATCTCCCTGAGCTTTAGCTTCAATAAGATATGTTACATGACCCCGGTGAATTATATCAAAGCAGCCATTCGTAAAAACTATCTTTTTGTTTTCAGCTTTAGCATCCTTTATCAGAAACAGATTATTTTTAAGTGTATAAGGCATATTATTTTTATCGATTATTTTATTACCTAATTGCCTCAAAAAGCTTTTTTTTATAGATAGGTACTATCCCTGATTCTTCTACTACGATTCCTGCCGCCTGGTTCGCCATTATTGCAGCATCTTTAATATTTGCTCCTCCTGCAATGCAAACTGCCATTGTGGAAATTACAGTATCTCCTGCACCGGATACATCTGAAACTTTTCTTGCTTTGGTTTTTATGGAATGTTCTACTATCTTTCCATTCTTGTTTTCAAAAATCATCATTCCATTCTCTCCTAACGTCAGTAAAAGATTCCTGCAGTTTATTTTCTTCATTAAAGAGTGTGCACTGGAAATCAGGTCTTCTATATTCCGGAATTTCCTGCCGGCTGCATCTTCAAATTCTTTTTTGTTCGGCTTGAACAGATAGACAGAGTTGTATTCAAAGAAATTCTCGAACTTTGGATCTGTGCAGACTTTAATTCCATTCTTATTGGCAAACTCAATAACTTTCTTAATAAGCTTTTTTGTCAATACTCCTTTGTTATAATCCTGAAGTATTAATACTTCGATCTCATCCTTATTTTCATTAAGAAGCTCTAAAATTTTATTTTCCGATTCCTTTGAAATATCTTTTTTTGTTTCGCTGTCTAATCTGATTAAATGATGTGCGTCTGCAATAACTCTTGTCTTACATGAAGTTTTTCTGTCGGATTCTTTTATAATTCCTTTTAATGGAATATTCTGAGATTCAAGAACGGATTCAAGAACCGATCCATGATTGTCATCACCAATTATTCCTATCAGAACAGGATTAGAGCCGAGTGTGTTGATATTGAGGCAGACATTTGCAGCACCGCCTAATTTATACTGTGTTTCTTCAATATCAAAAACCTGTACAGGTGCTTCCGGAGATATACGATTAACTTTTCCGATAAAATAACGGTCTAAAATTACATCGCCAATTATATAAATTTTCTTCTTTGATGCTATTTTAAATATCTTTTCAAGAGACTTATTATTCATCCTTAAAAATACGGTTAATATGAAGTTTATTCAATGAAATAGGGAATATTGCAGAAAACTAAAACTATGAGATAAGCGGGTTCGTGATGTATTAAGAAGTGATGGCAATGAGAGTAATTCCAACTATTATAAGACCAATTCCGGAAAGCTTGTATGTGTTTATTTTTTCTTTCAGAAATAATTTTGAATTTATAGTAACCCAGACATAGCTAAGAGATGCAAACGGGTATAGAACACTTAACTGCCCGCCTTTAAGTGCCATCATGTAAACTCCTAAAGAGAATATCATAAATAAAATACCAAGCCCAATTTTATAATTTCGAATTATTGATGAAAAATTAAATTCAAGAGTCCGAGTTCCTAATTTTAAAAATACTGAAGCAATGGAGCTAAGCAAAGTACTTAGTATCACAAGTCCGACTGCACAGAACTCAGTTTGCTTATACATCCTTGTTACCTCCGATACCCGTCAGAGTTACTCCAAGCAGAATGATAACTACTCCTGCAAATTTTATCAAACTGTAAGTCTCTTTTGGAATAAGAAGAGGAGAGAAAATAGTTACCCAAACAAATGTTAATCCTAAGAAGGGATAAATTGTAGAAAGCTCCCCATCCTTTAAAGCAAGTGTAAGAAGTACAAAACTTAATCCATAAGAGATCAAGCCAAGTAAAAGTAACGGATCAGTTATAGTTTGAAGTAGGGTAAGTGTTGCTTCGCCTTTGTGAAGAGTAAATAATTTAAAAAGGATCTGAGCTGCTGTTCCGAGAATAGAACAGCAGACAACCAAATAGATAGGCTTTCTTTGCTTTGGCAAAGTTATCTTCTTGTAATTTGGGGAACTGGCTTTAGCTTATAGATCTCAATTCCGCTGTCTATGTAAACTAAATCATAATAATCTTCAAGAACATAGTCAGGTACTTTATCCTTTAAAAGATTGTAAGGATTTTTTTTATCGAGCAGTATCCACGTTGCATGTTCCTGCGGAGCTTTTAAAGTCTTAGGACCAATATCCCATGTATCAAGGAAAACTCTGTTCTTAATAGGGATTTTTGTATATGGCTTTAAAGCAAAGTTTACTCCGTCATAAAATAAATTTCCTCCATCATAATTCTGTCTCAGATATTCCGAAGCACGGTTAATTTCAGGACGTGAATTATTAAAGAAAGCAGTTTCAACAACTACAGGTGCGCCTTTCGGCCAGTTGTAATAAAGACTCAATGGAATAATAAGAACAACAACAAAGTATCCAATGTAATATGGAAGATTACCATAATATTTATACTCGTACAGCTTTGAAGAAAGATAGCCGATGAAGAAGCCCATTCCCGGAATTATATATATACTATACCGGGCATTGTAATAACCATAAGGCTCAATGTTCGGCAGCTCAATAATAATATTTCCCAAATATAAAAGTAGAACTGTAACCGGTGCAATTGATAAAAATATATACGGAGCAAAGCTGTTAAATCTGAGTTTATTTACTAATCCATATAGTACAACTCCGAATATTGAAAGCAGAATTGTTAATCCTCCGGTCAAGCCAAGAACTGAATTAACATAAATAATTATTGATAGGGGAATATTATCCTTTGAAGTATATCTTCCGCCCTTGCTGAACCATGCAGAGGCAGAGAACTCTCCCCGTATAAATGCAAATGGATCTCCATAGACTGTATAGTTGTGATATAGCCAGTACGCGACAAATAAAACTGTCGGCGCAATAAATACTAATGTATATCTTAAGACTTTTGATCTGTCCTTTGACCAGATAAGAAAGATAAAAACAACTGTGCATACAATTGCATAGGTCCATCCTTCATATCGCGAGCCTACAGCAAGAGCCATTATAATAGACGCATACATAAACCAAACCTTTTCTCCTGAAATATTCCATTTCATCAGGTAATAAACACCTGCTGTGATAAGCATGAGGAAAAATATTTCAGACATTGCTGTCGTCTGAAGATAAAGTATGTTTGGATTTATAACAAATATAAGTGTTCCGAGATATTGTGAAAGTCTGTGACTTGTAATAAGTCTGATCGAAAGAAAAATACAGCATGCTGTAAGTACAAAGCTTACAAGGTTAACAATACTTCCGCCAAGACCAGTGTGCCACAGATAATCGATGTAATTAAAGGGTAAGAGTACAATAGCAGGTATAGGAAGCCAAGCTGTTCCAAGCTGCTGGCTGATTCCTGGTGTTAAAGAATCATAAAATCTTCTTGCAATATCCGCCCGGCTGATAGAATCAGGATATGCATAAACATAATCATGATAGTATGAAACTATCTGAGCGATAAGACCGATGATAAGCGTAGCAAGAATAACGAATCTAAGCGCTTTCCGGTCTGACTGGGTATAAACTATTTTATCAACCATTGTTGATTATTAGTTTCGAATTATCATTTAATAATTCGTATATAAAGCTAAAAATATACTTGGTCCTGTTAAAACATTTTTACCTGCAACAACATATTCAGTACCTAATGCAAGACTTATATTTTTTGCGAATTTTTGAATTATAGCTCCTGAAACTTTTGTTGATGAGAAAACATATGGGTCAAATCCCTTTGCATATTCAGCACTGACATACCAGCTTGTACGTTTGTTAAAAGATGAACCTAAAGTTCCTCCAAGACTTAATACGCTTCCGCCTGCAGGATCTCCTGTAAATCCGTACTTTACAAATGCAGTATAATATGATGGCATCCTAAAGATCCTCATTCCGTTTCCGATAAGATACGAAGCATTAATTCCGTAGTAATCACTGCCAAGAGATGGCTGCTGATTTCTAGGAAAATAGAATGGTAAAACAAGTTCTATATCAAATCCAGAAACAGGAAGTGGATAACTCGTTACCTGATAAATTAATCCTATCGAAGGATTTGTAAGTCCAAAGCTTGATTGATTTACTAAAGTGTTTGTGAAAGTTTTTTTAGCAAAGCCAAATTTCACATATGCGCCTACTTTCTCGCTTAACCCTGTTGAATAATAAATATTAAATTCAGTGTTTGTGTACTTACCATCATTTGGAAGGAATTTCAACTGACCTGTGCTATCAAATCTTTGATTTGCTTCACTATACTTTAAAGTTATAATGGCTCCGCCTTTTCCTTTAACCGGTATCCATTGCGAATATGAAATATTACTGCAAGCTGTACTTAATATCACAGCCAGCAAAAATACTTTTATTAAACTGCTATGTTTTTTCAATAGATTTTAAAAAATTATTAAAAAGAATTCTATTCCGGTAAATGTTCTTTAAAGTATATACTTTAATAGACTAACGTCAAAATAAGAGAAAGTACCATTAAAATAAATGATATTTAAATTAAGTAAATAATAAGTAAAAATCGAGGTATAGAAGTTTACAGACTATGTTTTATATATAAAAAAAGCAAATCTTTGCAGATTTGCTTTTTTAATTTTGCAGAATTATTCTGATCTTAGTTCAATGTAAAGCTGAATGGTACAGTAACCCAACAATTTACAGCCTCACCATTTTGAATCGCAGGACTGAAT
>JBBRMY010000066.1:0-13437 GCA_038230595.1 Ignavibacteria bacterium | reverse complement strand
TTTTTAAATACAATTAACATAGCCTTTCTACACTTTTGAAGGCATAAGCTTTTTAACACTGTTTATATCCACAACTTTTAATCCGAAAATAATTAGCACATAGATTATCGGAAAAAGTATTTTTAAAAAAGATGGTATCAGAATTATAGATGACAAATAATAGAAAATTCCATAAACAGCGAATACTGAAAATAGAATGTAACATATCTTTCTTATTTCGTAATCTATCGGATAATTTTTCTGTGAATAAAAATATAATCCGCCTGCCATTATCAGATAACTTATCAATGTTGCTATAGCAGCTCCCATCATTCCCCAGATTGGTATGAATATAAAATTAAAAAGCACATTTGCTGCTGCTGCAATAAAAGTAACTACTGCAACATGCTTTGTTTTCTTTTTAATATATATACCTGCCATCAGGTTTATATAAATTCCATTGAACAAATATGCTATCAGAACTACAGGCACTATATATAATCCTGAGCGAAAATTTTTGCCGATAAGAAGAACTATCTCATTTAAAAAAACAGATATGAAAAGGAAGATTACTGAACCTGCAAGAATAAAGAGGGTCATTACTTTCGAGAAAAGCTGCTTTGCATCCGGTGAATTTGCATTACTCAGAAAAAATGGTCTCCATGCAAAATCAAAAACCGAAACGAATATCATCATGAAAATCCCTAGCCTGTAGTTTGCCTGGTATATCCCTACCATTGTACTGCCTGCAAGGAAAAGCATAATGGGACGGTCAATTACCTGAATAATATTCGTACTTATACCAGAAGGAAGTACCGGTAATGAAAACGAAAAAAGTTCTTTTGTAAGGACCTTGTTGTAAGTAAGTTCAATGTTTCGAAAAACAACCGGCGAAAGAATTATAAAAGTAATTATGGAAGCAATAAGGTTTGCGATCAGAACCGCTTCAATTCCCATCTTATAATAAAATACCAGCAGAAAATTCATTGAAACATTTACAACTATATTAACCACCTTAATTATTCCAAACTTCTTAGCTTTTCGTTCAAGCCTGAGCAAAGCGAAAGGAATAAGGCTGATAGCATCAAAGAATAATATCAGCGCAGTATATCTGATGAGATAATTATAATTCTCTGGTACCTGAAACAGCTTAGAAACAAGAACAGGATTAAAATAAATAATAGAACAAAAGAATAGTGAATTTAAAAATATTCCTATGAATGGGTGAGTAAAATTCTCTTTTTTTGTACCTACTTCAAGAGTGGATGCAAACTTAAAATAACCGGATTCCAGTCCTATAGAAAAAATTACATTTAAGATGGCAATGTATGAAAAGATGTTTGCTATATAACCGTAATCTGTAACAGAAAAGACACGGGTATAGAAAGGAACAAGCATAAATGTCAGAAACCTGCTGACTATCGTGCTCATGCCATATATAAGTGTATCTTTAGAAAGGCTTTTTAACTTATCTATCAATATCTGTTATAACTGTGTTGAATGATTTAAATAAAATAAAAAAAGGCTATCTCTAATGATAGAGATAACCTTTTCAATTAAATTATTTAAGTAGATCTTATTTTCTGATGATCTCTATCAGTGCGCTTGCAACTGTATGATCATTATCATCTAATAAAAATACTCTGTAAACTCCCGGAGATGAAAAGCTTAGATCATCACCTGAGAAATAAATATATTTCATTGATGGGTCTACTGTGTATGGGAATTTTTTGTTATACTCAAATTTAGCTGTGCTTGTGTTGTATTTGTCAAATTGAATGTGAGTATCTTTTAAGCCTAATGCATAATCACATTTAACCATAACAGTTAAAAAACCGGTTGTAAATCTATCGCTGATACCGATCTCTCCGCCAGAGCCATAGCTTTCACAGAAGTACATAACAGGTCCATTCTGTGCGTAAGAATTTGATTTTGCTGCAAAGCAGAACATTATTACTGCTGCTGCAAAAAGTAATTTGAATTTTGACATTTGATTCCTTTCGTTTTGTTTTTTGTTTGTATTAAAAAAATTATTTTACAACTTCAACTTCACCGGAGCAGATAGGAGTTCCATCAACTTTCTGCATTGTTACTTTATATGTACCCGGAGTTTTAAAGCTGATCTTATCTTTATCTTTGAAGAACGTGTAATCCCAGTCTGCCTGTACATCAAATGGTACGGTATCAACTATTTTTTCACTGATCTTATTGCCATCTTCATCTCTTACTTTTACTATCCTTAACTCAACTTTACCAACTCCGATCTTTTTTCCTGTTGGTCTTAGGTCTACCATTACAGTAAGCCAGCCCGGTGAAAACTTTTCGCTTTTGTTGATCTCTTTGCCATCTTTATAATCTTCAACGAAATACAGTTTTGCATCTCCTGATGATGAAGAATTATCAGTTGTTGTTGTTGTAGTCTTTGGTGTTGTTGTTGTAGTACTTGATGTTTCAGTTTTTTTCGTTTCTTCTTTTTTGTCAGTTGTTGTATCACTTTTTTTATTACAAGCTGTGATAACTACAAAGCAGGCAATTAAAGCAAGAACGAACTTTAAATTGTTAGAGACTTTGTTCATAGAATAAGATGATTTAAGTTAGGTGATGAAGCAAAATAACCCAAAGTCTAAATTGTTTCAAGCTATAAAAATTCTAAAGAAAATCTAACGATATATCCATCGACCTGACTGAATGTGTAAGTGCACCGATAGAAATAAAGTCTATACCCCTGATTTTAGAGTACTTATTAATATTAGAAGCATTTATTCCACCTGATATCTCTATCTCAAACATATTATTGTTAATCGTTACTGCCTTCTTAACATCATTAATGTGGAAATTATCAAGCATTACTCTATCAACAATTCCATTCCCTAAAGAACAAACCACCATCATCTCAAATAAACTTTTTACTTCAATTTCTACTTTAAGTTCCCGTTTGCCTCGATTTTTTTCGAGTATCTGCATAGTTTTTTCTATTCCCCCCGCTGCTTCTATATGATTATCCTTTATAAGTATCATATCATAAAGCCCGGTTCTGTGATTTTCACCGCCTCCTATTTTCACCGCAAGCTTTTCAAATATCCTGAAATTCGGAGTTGTCTTCCTTGTATCCAGCAGCTTTATATTTTTATTTTTAAGCTTTTCGTTAAGTAAATGTACCTGTGAAGCTATACCGCTCATTCTTTGAAGTATATTAAGAGCTACTCTTTCTCCTTTAAGTATATTTCTCGTATTGCCGGATATTTTACCAACGATCTCATTTTTCTTTACTAAACTTCCCTCTTCTATCGAAAATTTTATCTTGATCTTTTTATCTAATATCTGAAAAACTTTTTTGAATATTTCTATTCCGGCGATAACTCCATTCTCTTTTATAAGTATTACAGCATTCGATAAATTATTTTTATCGATCAGAAGTTCAGAGGATTTATCTCCGGAACCAATATCTTCTTTCAATGCCTGCTTAATTAAAGCTTCACAAAGCTTCAATTCTTTTTGATTGTAATATTTCAATATTAATTATTATTAGAAAAATTTATTAATGATAGCGGTGAAATCTTCAGGTGGTCTTACAGGCTTCATTGTTGTAAGATTTATAAATGAATGCTCGGTGAAACCCTTCGCAATTATTTTATTATTAGACAGTACTTCATATTCAATTTTTATTCTGACCGATGGCTTTTGTCTTAATGAAGCTATAACTGTTAGCTCATCATCATAACCTGCTGTAGAAATATATCTGCAGTTAGCTTCTATGACCGGTAAAGCATAATTTTTCTTTTCAAGCTCTGTATATGGATATCCGATATTTTTCAGAAGAGTATTTCTCCCGGCTTCAAAATATTCAAGGTATCTTGCATTATTTATTATACCCATTTTATCAGTATGAGCATATAGAACTAATATTTTAACTTCACATGATACCATGAGATAAAAAGATTGTCTTATTATTTTTAATTTTGCTCTTAAATCTTATTTTTGAATTCTTGTGCGGGCAATGACCCAGAGGGTACCCCGTGAATCGCCCCTACTCTTTCCGACGTTGGTGTTTTCACCAACGTCCATCTGATGCTGTTGGTGAAAACACCAACAGCTATCTGGATCTTTCAACCTTAATCCAAAAATATCTTTCCCGGATTTAGAATATTATTCGGATCAAAAACAGATTTAATGCTTTTTAACAATATCATAGTCGGCTTATCGATTGCAATAGAAAGATATTTCTTTTGTGAATATCCTATACCGTGTTCTCCTGAAATTGTACCGCCCAGAGATACAGTTAGTTCAAAAATTTCAGTTATCGCCTTATCAATATGTTTATTCCAGTATTCATCTGTGAGGTCTTCTTTTAGAATATTAACATGAACATTTCCATCCCCTGCATGACCGTAACATATTGAAGTTATCCCGGCTTCACCGCATATTTTTTTAACACCTTTAATCAGTTCAGGCATTTTAGATCTCGGGACTACTGTATCTTCTTCTTTATAAACAGAAATTGATTTCACAGCTTCCCCTATACATCGCCTCATTGACCACAGTTCATTCATCTTGCTTTCATCTTCTGCCAGAATAATATCAAACGAACCGCATTCTGTTACTACTTCAGCAATCTTTTCAACATCATTCAATAACTGCTCTTCATAATTCCCATCAACCTCTATCAGAAGCTGTGCTTCAGCAGTATCATTTGGAAAACTTTTGCCAAGCTGTCTTTTAGCTGCATCTATGGCTGATCTTTCCATCAACTCCAGAGCAGATGGAGTTATACCGGTACTGAATATTTTTGCAACGGAAGAAGCGCAATCTTCAATACTGTTAAATGCGCAGAACATAACTTTTTTGAATTTCGGAAGAGGTATAAGCTTAAAGTAAATTTTAGTAATAACTCCAAGTGTTCCTTCGCTGCCTATTAAAAGCTGTGTGAGGTTATAACCTGTAACATTTTTCAGAACTCGCGCTCCGGAATTTATTATTTCTCCTTGTGGAGTAACGAATTCAAGCCCTATCACATAATCTTTTGTTACTCCGTATTTCACTGCCTTAGGTCCTCCTGCGCATTCTGCCAGGTTTCCACCAAGAAAGCAGCTTCCTTTTGAAGAAGGGTCAGGCGGATAGAACATGTTAAGCTTTTCACACTCTTCCTGAAATATCTGTGTTATAACTCCGGGCTCAACAACTGCCTGAAAATTTTTATCATCAAGCTCAATTATTTTATTGAACTTTTCCATTGAAAGGCATATCCCGCCATGAATTGCAAGCGCTCCACCAGATAATCCCGTACCTCCACCTCGCGGTACCACAGGTATCAGATGCTCATTTGCTAATTTTAAGATTGCAGATACTTCCGCCGTATTTTTTGGCTTAACTACAATTTCAGGTGCAAACACAAGATCTTCTGTAAAGTCGTGTGAATAGTTTTCCAGTTCAGAGCATATAACATTCTCCTCACCAGAAATTTCTTTCAGAGTGGTTATTATATTTGAACTAACTTTATTAAACATTTTTTAAACCAGCCTCTATATCGTCAATTATATCAGAAATATCTTCAATGCCTGTAGAAATTCTTATAAGTGATTCAGGAATTCCTGCTTCTTTCAAC
Source organism: Ignavibacteria bacterium (assembly GCA_038230595.1). Classification (GTDB taxonomy): domain Bacteria; phylum Bacteroidota; class Ignavibacteria; order Tepidaquicellales; family Tepidaquicellaceae; genus JBBRMY01. The sequence continues at coordinate 7,856 of JBBRMY010000066.1, read as the reverse complement.
TGCGCATCAGTATAAAATGGCTTCCACTGAGCTGCAGGCAGAGTGATTATCGTTTCAACTCCTCCTAAGCTAACAGCAAGCTTGCAGATATTTAAGGACTCTATAAAATCTTTTGCTTTCGCATAGTCACTGTTAATTTCAAAGCTGAATGTTCCGCCAAATCCCCGCATCTGTTTAGCAGCAAGTTCATGCTGAGGATGAGAAGTTAGTCCGGGATGATATACCGTTTTAATTTTTTTATTTTTGAGTAAATGGTTTGCCAGGACAAGTGAATTTTCATTATGTCTTTCAACTCTTATCGTTAAGGTTTTCATGCCTCTCAGCAATAAAGATGTATCGTTAGGTGCTAACACATGACCTAATACGTGTGCAAGCTCCCATGCTTTGTGTACAAATTCCTTACTTCCGCAAATTGCACCTGCAAGAACATCGCTATGTCCGCCTAAATATTTTGTGCAGCTATGACATACGACGTTAATACCAAACTCATGAGGATTTTGATTAACCGGCGAAGCAAAAGTATTATCGATTATTGACGTAATTCCCTTTTCCTTTGAAAGCTTTCCGATGTAAGTAAGATCTGTGATCTTCATCAGAGGATTCGAAGGAGTTTCTACATAAATTACCCTGGTATTTTCCTTAATTGCATTTTTGAAAGCATTATTATCAGTCTGCTCAACAAACGTAGTTGTGACGCCATAAACCGGAAGCACATCTCTTAGGAATTTTAAAGTCGTAGCATATAAATTGCTTTGTGCAACAATATGATCTCCTGAACTAACACATGCCAATATAGCTGATGAAATACCTGCCATTCCCGAGGTTAATATTACTGCATCTTCCGTCTTTTCAAGGTCAGCTAATATTCTTCCTGCCTGCATAAGAGATGGTGAACTATACCTTGAATAGAAATTTACAGGTCTGTCCTTTACGGCTATCTCTGCCATTTCTATAACGTCTTTTGCCTGATAATTTACTGATTGCCAGACCGGAGGGACTATTGCTCCTGTTGTATTAAATTCCTGCCCTGAATGAAGGACAATTGTTGATTGTTTTTTATATTTTTTCATAAAAAGAAACCGCTATAAAGCGGTTTACTTGTTTTAGTTTAAATTATAAGATTTATTAGTAGTTATAACCTTACTTTAATGTAAATTCTATATTCTTCTCGGATTTACTTCTTATTATTTTTAGTTTTACTGTATCACCTTTTCTCATATCGTTTATTTCCATGATCAAGTCCTGCTCATTTTTAATAGGAGCCCCGTTTACTTCAAGGATAACATCCTCAGCTTTCAAGCCGCCGTCATCTGAAACAGAGCCTTTTTGTACCTGTGTAACTATAACTCCTTTCTTCGAATCCAGACCGTAATACTTAGCTATTTGGTCATCAATTCCCTGAATATTAAAGCCTACATTTGCCCCTCTTTCAATCTTTCCTTTAGACTTAAGCTCTTCCATTATCTTTTTAACACGATTTATAGAGATCGCAAAGCCTACTCCAATACTTCCGCTGCTGTAGTTGCCGCCTGTAAAGATGATAGTATTCATTCCGATAACTTCTCCGTCAACATTTACTAAAGGACCGCCTGAATTACCGGCATTTATCGAAGCATCTGTCTGGATCATATTTCTATAAACACGATTATCCTGTGAAGCAATTTTCATGTCTAAAGCACTTACAACACCAACTGTAACAGTTGGCTTGTCATTTATTTCAAAAAGTCCAAATGGATTACCAAGCGCAATTGCCCACTCACCTATCATAATATCGTCAGAATTTCCCAGCGGAATATATGGAAGATTTGACTTATCGATCTTTAAAAGAGCTACATCAGTAACCTTATCTGAACCTACAAGCTTCGCGTTTACACTTTCTCCTGTTGTCAGAATTACCGAAATCTTGCTGGCATTTCCTGCAACGTGATCATTTGTCAGAATATAACCATCAGAAGAAATTATATAACCTGAACCAAGACTTTTTACAGTCTGCTTTTGATTCCCTCTTTCTCCAAAGTATTGCTTGAAGAAAGGATCATTTCCCCAGAACTGAGAGAATGGATCCTGTATCTCTCTTTCTTCTTCAACGTTTATACCAACTATGGTTGGAGATACTTTTGAAATAATTCTTGTGATAGATGTCTGTCTTGAATCGGAAACTAGCTTGTTCTTATCATCTCTCTGATCTTTAGTAGCTGTCGGAGCCTGGAAATTCTTAAAGCTGTTCGGGAGAAAGAATTTAGCTGCAAGGACTGATCCCATCAGAACAAAAACAGTTATTAAAGAAAAAGTAATTACTTTCCCTTTATTCATTAAATTCAATGTTCCGGCATTTTGTACAGTGTTACTTTTCATTTATCTTTTATATTTTAATATACAATAATTTGTTTCTTTACGTAATTTTAATTTAAAAAGTTATTTTCACTCGTTACCAATCCCCTGATTGGTAACTTCCTTCAGAAAAGTTATATTTTCTTTTTAAGCCTGCTCTTTACTTTATTAACTATTGCTTCATGATCAATAAGATATTTATGCATAAGTCCCTTCATGTCACCGCTTTCTCCAAATGTATCTTCAACTGCAATATAATCCATCTGAGTCGGCAGATTAACTGCAAGAACTTCAGCTACAGCACTGAACAAACCACACTGCTTCTGGTGATCTTCACAGGTTACAACATATCCGGTTTCTTTTGCTGCTTTGATTATTATTTCTTTGTCGATCGGCTTTATAGTATGCATGTTAATAACCCGTGCACTTATACCATCTTTCTTTAAAAGATCAGCTGCAAGAATTGCTTCCCATACGAGTAAACCATTTGCTATCAATGTAACATCAGTTCCATCGATCAGCATATCGCCTTTTCCGAATTCAAAAGAAGAATCCATAGAAGTGAAGTTGGGAGTTTTATCTCTGTAAAATCTTATATAGAACGGACCATCAACTTTCACGCATTCATGAACAGCTCTGTATGTCTGATTATAATCACATGGAGTTATTACATTCATATGCGGAAGAATTCTCATAATACCAACATCCTCAAGTGACTGGTGAGTTGCGCCATCGGGTCCGACTGAAATCCCGCAGTGTGATGCGCAGATCTTAACATTCATTTGACTGTAAGCTATTGATTGACGTATCTGATCAAAAGGTCTTCCTGTGGCAAATTCACCGTAAGTCGAAGCGAATGGTATCTTACCTGCAAGAGCAAGTCCTGCAGCAACACCCATCATATCCTGCTCAGCAATACCTACAGATATAAACCTGTCAGGAAAAGCATCTCTGAAGAAATTAGTCTTAACTGAGCCTGTAACATCGCCCCCTAAAACCACAATATTTTTATTAGCGTGCCCAAGCTCAACTAAAGCATCAGCAAAGCCCTGCCTTGATTCTTTTAATTCAGGATCTGTAAGATTATATGACATTCTTTGATTTAAATTCTATAGGCAAAATAATTCTAAAATCGGAGTGTTTCAAATCAATTATAAAGTATACTTCAGTTGTTACCGCTTTAAAAAACAATTCCCCCTCCTTTAAAATAATAATTCACCCTCCTTAGAAAGGTTCGTTGCGTAGCAACGGATATCCCGCCGCTGTTGGTGTTTTAGTTCCGATCTATCGGAACGGCACCAACAGCCATCTGAAGGAATAAATTCTGTTGAGAATTTTCTAAATCTACCCTCAACCCCCCAACGACTTCATATCAATAACAAACCTATACTTCACATCCCCTTTCAGTAGCCTCTCATACGCATCGTTTATTTGACTGATATTTATCATCTCTATATCTGAAACAATATTATGCTTGCCGCAGAAATCAAGCATCTCCTGTGTCTCAGCAATTCCTCCTATAGTTGAACCTGCAAAGCTTCTTCTTTTTCCTATAAGACTGAATGCAGCAACCGGAAGTGGTAATTCAGGAGCACCAACTAAAACCAGATTTCCATCAACTTTTAAAAGATTTAAATAAATATTAATGTCATGCTTCGCTGAAACTGCATCCAAAACAAGATCAAGCTTGTTAGCATACTTTTGCATTTGTTCGTCATCTGTTGAGTGAACAACATCATCAGCTCCAAGTCTTTTTGCATCTTGCACTTTTGAAGGTGAAGTTGTAAAAACTATTACCTCTGCACCCATGGCTTTTGCAAGCTTAACACCCATATGACCTAATCCTCCAAGACCAACAATACCAACTTTCATTCCGGGTCCGGCATTCCAGTGCTTTAAAGGAGAGTAAGTAGTTATACCGGCACATAATAGAGGAGCAGTCGCAGCAAGATCAAGATTCTTCGGGATTTTCAGAACAAAGCTTTCATCTACAACTATGCTTTCAGAATATCCACCATAGGTTTGTGTATTAAGATATTTATCGGGTGAATTATAAGTTCCTGTAACTCCATTTGCGCAGTATTGCTCGAGATCTTCTTTACAGAATTCACATTCTCTGCAGCTATCAACAAGGCAGCCAACTGCAGCAAGATCTCCAACTTTAAATTTCGAAACATGATCGCCAACACTTACAATCTTGCCGACTATTTCATGTCCGGGAACACATGGGTAAATAGTACCGTGCCACTCATTTCGTGCAGTGTGCAGATCAGAATGACAAACACCGCAGAACATAATCTCAATCTCTACATCATGCGGAGTTGGTTTTCTTCGCTTGATATTTAAAGGCTGAAGGTTTGCATCAGCTGCTTCAGTACCGAATGCTTTTATTTGTTTTGATTCCATAAGTAACTTTTCTTTTAACTTATATAGATTGATAAACTAATGTAAAAATAAAGAATCTTGCTTCCGTAAATCAATTTACAATTTCTACCTTAGTTTTCTTTCTAATTTTGTTTGTAATAAAATTTACTTCTAAAGATTCATCTTAAAATATATGGATTCCATTTTAAACATGGTTTCCCGGTAACAATAAAATTATATAAATATTTTGTTCCCCTCGGATCGGCATTTAACTTCATGAACTGAACATGCCGGTGCGGTCGCGGGTAGCGATTTCAAAGACCCCGCTTGCAGACCGGTTGTCTGTCTCTAAATTAGTCCGACTGTGGTAACAGGGACTTTACAAATTTAACGGAGGCTTGTTATGATAATTACTATTTCTGTTTCACCCTTTTTAATGAATAAGGGTACGGGGGTAACAAATATTTTTTTATTGTTATTTTCTGACTTCTGAAATAAAATTTAAATATTAAACTTTAATATTTTCCTAAGCTCTTCAACAGCTCATGGGATTTCTGTATTTATGCAAAATTACCAAATGACTTCAAACTGACCTGGCAGGTTCTTTTCCCTGCAAGGTCGCTCTTTAAAAAAAATTAATCGGATCCGTCAGTAAGCATTTCGGAATGACAAATAAAATTCTTGGGATATAACAAACTCCGTAGGAGCCACCTGTTTGTAGAAAGAAGTTATCAGCTTATAACAAGCTCCGTAGGAGCGACCTGTTTGTAAAAATGTTATGAGGATATATTAAGCTCCGTAGCAGCGACCTGTTTGTAGAAAATGATATGAGGATATAATAAGCTCCGTAGGAGCGAACTGTTTGTAGCATTGAATCAAAATATCCACTAGCTCCATAGGAGCGACCTGTTTGTAGAAAATGATATGAGGATATAACAAGCTCCGTAGGAACGGACCTGTTTGTAGAAAATGATATGAGGATGTAACTAGCTCCGTAGGAGCGACCTGTTTGTAGAAAATGATATGAGGATGTAACTAGCTCCGTAGGAGCGACCTGTTTGTAGAAATGAATCAAAATATCCACTAGCTCCGTAGGAGCGAACTGTTTGTAGAAATGAATCAAAATATCCACTAGCTCCGTAGGAGCGACCTGTTTGTAGAAATGAATCAAAATATCCACAAGCTCCGTAGGAGCGGCCTGATTGTAGCAATGAATCAAAATATCCACTAGCCCCGTAGCCGCAAACAATCTAATCCGTTATAAATAGAGTTTCGCATGTGGATTGGTTAAATTTCAATAAACGGACAGACACATAGCTCTGTCCATACAAAATTATCAAATGGAAAAAGAAAAAGTCAGACTTACACAAATGGTAACAAGCGCGGGATGCGCAGCAAAGATTTTCCCTGATATACTTCATGAAGCGCTAAAAGGAGTTAAATGGAAAACTAACGAGCATGTACTTGTGGGATTTGATGGCAAGGATGATGCAGGCGTTTATAAAATTAATGACGAACTCGCTTTAATTCATACTACAGATTTTTTTACTCCCGTCGTCGATGACCCCTATACATTCGGTCAGATAGCAGCAACAAATTCCCTCAGTGATGTTTATGCGATGGGTGGAATTCCAATCAATGCATTGAACATTCTTGCATTTCCACAAAAAGAAGATGTCAGCATTATTAAGGAAATTTTATCCGGCGGTGCAGATAAAGCTGATGAAGCCGGAACAGTTATTATAGGCGGGCATTCTGTAGATATACCAAGCATTTTATATGGGATGGCAGTTACAGGCACTATCAATCCGAACATTATAAAGAGAAATGATTCTGTTAAAGCAGGAGATCTTTTAATTCTTACAAAAGGCTTGGGCACAGGTATATTAAATAATAAGTTAAAGTTCGGATCAATGGATGATAAAATTTACAGATCATTAATTGGCTCAATGACGAGACTAAATAAAAATGCTTCTATAGCTATGCAAAGAGCGGCTGCAAACGGCTGCACTGATATAACAGGTTTTGGACTTGCAGGACATTCAATGCAGATGGCTATTGCAAGCAAGACAGCATTAGTGATCTATGTAAACGATCTGCCTGTACTTGAAGGAGCGATGGATGCTATTAAGGAAAATTTCTTAACCCGTGGTGATAAGTCTAATAAAAATTACACAAAAGATAATGTTGTAACAGTCGGTGAATTAAATACTGAACTGGAACATCTGCTTTACGATCCGCAGACATCAGGCGGATTGCTTATCTCTGTTCCGGAGGATTATGCAAATAATTTATTGCATCTTCTTCATGACGGCGGCGATGAAGCTGCCAAAGTCATAGGCTCAGTAGAAGAACCGAACAATGAAATAAAACCCGGTTCAGTTATTTTTGATTACAGTCACTCTTAAAGCTCAGCAGCAAATAAAATGCCCGGAAAGACTATCAGGAAAATAAGTAAAGATAATGAAATATTTGAACATGTCAGAAAATATGATGATGCGCCTCCCATTTATTTAAAGGATATATTCGCAAAATATGATATAGCGGTTATTGATATATCAGGCTTGCTTAAAAAGCTCAGAGATAAGGAAAGTATTTTACTTATAGATACCCGCTCTGAAAAAGAATTTAACGAAACATCACTTCCCTCCTCTGAAAACTTTCCGGTTCTATCAACTGTAGAAAGACATTCGACAGGATTAGTATATAAAAAATATTCACAAAGCGCTGCTATCAGGCTGGCAATGGAATTTGCTGAAGCTAAGAAGGAACAGCTTGCAGAGTTATTAAAAAAGCATGATGCTGCAAATAAAGAAATATTTATCAACTGCTGGAGAGGCGGCGGACGAAGCAGGTATCTGTGTAAGATGATAATTGATCTTGGTTTCAAAGCTTCAATTGTTTCAGGAGGATATAAAGCTTACAGGAATCTGGTTCATGAAGCCCTTTATAAAAATAAATATAAACTGAGATTTGTCGAGCTCTCAGGATTAACCGGATCAGGAAAAACTGAACTGCTGAACTTAGTCAAAAATGATATCCCTGTAATAGATCTTGAATTAGCTGCCCATCATTATTCCAGTTTATTTGGTTCTGTTCCTTATGAGTTAAATGATTTTCCTAAAGTACCTTCACAGACTGCATTTGAGAATAATATTTTT
>JBBRMY010000065.1:0-13503 GCA_038230595.1 Ignavibacteria bacterium | reverse complement strand
TTTGATGATCAGATGTTGTAGCACCGTGATCTCTTATAGCTCTTAAAATTCCATCAAGCTTTTCTGAAGCAGTTGTTATCATTCCGCCTTCACATGTCGTCATAGCTTTTCGGGGATGAAAAGAGAAAGCTCCGGTATCGCCGATTATTCCAACATGCTTTCCTTTATAATATGATGCAAATCCACATGCGGCATCTTCTATAACAAATAACTTATGCTTCTTAGCGATCTCCATTACCTTATCCATATCTGCAGCAAGACCAAACAAATGAACAGGGATAATTGCTTTTGTTTTTTTTGTTATTAGTCCTTCTATCTTTGTAACATCGATGTTATTAGTAGCAAGATCAATATCACAGAATACAGGTTTTGCCTTCATATATTCAGCCGCATTTGCGGTTGCAATCCATGTAAATGCAGGAACAATAACTTCATCTCCTTCACTAATTCCAAGAGCCGCCAGTGATAAATGTAGTCCTGTTGTACAATTTGAAGTTGCTATGGAGAAGTGTGAACCTGTAAATACTGACCATTTATCTTCGAACTCTTTAACATACGGTCCCTGTACTACCCAACCTGTTTGAAGCGGTTTTACAATATTCTCAAACTCAGCATCACTGAAGACAGTTTTCGCGATCGGAATATTCATTTTCTTTTTTTGTGCAGTATCTTCCATTAATATTTTAATTTATAAGATTTCTTCAACTTTTTTCTGCTCACGCCATTCGATAAGCTTATTTAATCCTTCTCTGAGATCGTACTTATATTCAAAGCCCAGATCCTGTTTTGCTTTTACTGAAGAGCCGATCCTGTTCTGAACAAGCTGTCTTGCGTCATCTGCGCTGTAAGGATTATAAGTTACTTTCAGATCAGAAGCCTTCATTTCAAGAATAAGATCGCAAAGCTGCTTTATGGAAGTCTGAACTTCAGTTCCGGCATTATACATTCCAATTTTTGTATCCGACTCCAGTGCAGCAATATTGCATCTTGCAACATCTTCGACATAAATAAAATCATAAGCCTGCGAACCGTCACCGTTAATTGTCGGGGATTCATTTGCATCGATCTTGTTAAGCATGATCGGAATTACTCCTGTGTAAGCTGCTGTCTGATCCTGATTTGGGCCATATACATTCATGTATCTTAATCCGATAATCTCTAATCCGTATCTGTCATTATAAGCCGTACACATTGACTCTCCGCATATCTTTGTAGCTCCGTAAAAATTCTTATTGTTAAATGGATGCTCTTCTGTCATTGGAAGCTGAAGCGCATCACCGTAAACTGATGCCGATGACGAATAGATTAATTTCTTAATTTTATTCTTAACACATGCTTCCAGAACATTAAATGTTCCTGCAATATTTACTTCAAATGCAGTTCTTGGAAAATCTTTGCAATGCAGAAGCCACATAGCTGCAAGATGGAAAACATAATCTACACCATTCATAGCAGAATCAAGAATATCTATATCTCTTACATCTCCGCCAAAAGGATAAATACTGCACCTGCTGTCTTCAAGACAATCTGTGATATTATCCATTTTACCTCTTGCAAAGTTATCATATATGATCACTTCCTTAACATCATGCTTTAAAAGCTCTCTGACAACGAAGGAACCGATAAAGCCGGCACCTCCAATTACGAGAATTTTCGAATTACTGATCTTCATTTTTATAATTTATTTTTTAAGCTTGAACTCGGATCTGATATATCCTGAAAGCTTTTTAATATTAACAATTTCAAGTAATGTAGCCCAGTCTTCTTTATCTGATAATTTCAACAGTTGAGCACCACCCCAGAATATCAAAAGAAATACAGGAGCAAAAGAGATCTTCATCCACATTTGGGGTCTGAATGCATCAAATAAAAAATATCCGCCAACTCCAAGAATTATTCCATAAACCAAAAGATTCAAGCCCGGAAGTATGTTCACTTCCTTTATATATTTTGCGGAAAAGAATACAAATCCTCCGCCTATCAGAATATTTGTGAGTAGTAATGAAGCAGCTATTCCTACTCCTGATAAATTCATTAAAGACGGAGCAACAAACAAATAACTGAGGCTTGCAAAAACTCCAAATGATACTACCCAAAGCATTGCTGCTTCTTTAAACTTTCCTTTTCCAAATAATAAATTTCCATATGGAAGATATATCACAGATATATATAGGCCGATGCATATTAAAGAAAGTATCGGTCCGGTTTTGAAAAACTTATTTCCGTAAAGAACATAAATTATTTCATTTGAAAGTACAGATACAAGAATTATTACCGGAGTTACGAACAAAAGGTTCACCCTTTCGAACTTTCTGATCGCAGAAGTTCTTTTTCCATATTCCCCGACTGCTAAATTTGATGAAAGATAAGGGAAGAAAAGGGTTCCGGCAGAAGTTTGAATTAAATTGATAAAGCTTGAAAGCATAAAAGCAGCTGCATAAAATCCGACTTCTTCTGAGTTAGTTAAATTTTGGAGGATCACTCTGTCGGTTGAGTAAATTAAAGTTTGTGCTACTCCTATTATAACTACCGGAAAAGCTATCTTCAGATATTGCTTTGCAAGATCTTTTCTGAAAACTCCAACCGGATATTTTTTCATCATAAGGTAATAGATCGGAATAACCAGTAAGCTTGTTGCAAGGTTTGAGAATGCAAGAGCTAAAACTCCAAAACCTATCAAAGCAAGTATAAGTCTCAGCACCTGATATGTTGCAGACATTATAAAATTCGGAATATCCTGCTTTGCCTGCTCCATTTTAGATGCAAAAGTTGCCTGAGCAATTGAAAAATACATTCCGATAACAGTCATAACCAGATAAATAAGTACAACATATTCCTGTATTGTGCTTTCAAAATAATTTTTACTTATCCACTTCTGGTAAGAGAAAACACAAATTACAACTATCGTATAAACGCCGATGAGCAGATACTTGATCCTGGAATAAGTCGCAATACAATCACCAAAATCCTTTCCTTCAGAAATTAGCTTCATATGTGCAGAGCCTAATCCCAGATCAGCAATAAATGAGAACATTGCTGTATATGCAAGACCGAAGGATAAAATTCCCAGAACACCGGGTCCTACAATTCTTGCAACAAATATTCCGGTAACCATTTGTATAAACTGCAGCAGCAGTCTTGAAGCATAACTAAGAACAAGCTTTTGTAAGAACATTTATATAAAATGCCTTAAGCTGAGCTTTTTATTCTTTATTCCCCAGATCAGACTTGAAGCAAGACCTTTGAAAATATTATAAGCCATTGCAGGCTTTAGCTTAACTATTGATTTTATTACCGGCTTGAAATTTTTTTTTATGTGATCTCTGAAAAAACTTTTAAAAAACTCGGGGGTCTTATGCTTCATTATAACAATTGCAGGATTTCTTGCATCATAATATGCTTTTTCTGGTGAGGATTTCCCAATTGTCATGCTTTCCTTATGCCAGAGCTTTGCGAAAGGCGTATACATTATTTTATAACCTAGCTTTCTTGCTCTTGCCTGCCAGTCATAATCCTCGCACTGAAGAAAAAAAGTTGTATCATACCCGCCTGACTTTTTATACAGTTCCCGCTTTACCAGCCAGTAAATATCATCACAGAAAGATCTTTGCGCAGGCATATCATATTGCCCATTATCTTTTTCCATATTTCCGATATGACCTCCATTCCATCTTACAGGGTGCTCGCCCTTTCCAACAGTCTGAAAAGTGTCGGGATGATCATAGAAATAAACTTTACCAATTGTGAACCCTGTCTTTTCATCTTTATCAGCTTCTCTCACGAGCTCTTTTACTAATTCTTTATCTGCTTTAACATCATTGTTCGTTATAAGAGCATAATCATAATTATTCTCATCAAAAGCATAAGATAGACCTGCATTTAATCCTCCCGAATAACCAACGTTCTTATTTAATCTTATCACATGTGCATCTGGAAAATATTGTTTCACATAATCTTCAGTTCCATCGGATGATCCATTATCAATAACGCATACTTTATAATTTTCATAATCATTTGCCAGGTATGAATTTAAAGCTTCTTCCAGTAAAGGCTTACCATTATAACTTAAGATCAGGACGCATACTGATTTAGGAGTAGAATGCATTTGCTCTTTTTAATCTTTTACTCATCTCTTCATCATCAGAAATCTTTACAAATTCTTTTGGATCATGTATTGGTGTTCCTGCTTTTTTTCTGTTTGTATAATATGTCTCAAAATCCGATAAGACATTGGGAAGGGTCTCTGCAATATCTTCAGAAAATTTTAGAAAAAGATCTTTACTATCCATTTCCTTCACTTCAAATTCTTTTTGAAGAAGTATATCGCCGGAATCATATTCAATTCCTGCCATCTGACAGGTTGTTGCAGTTGTTTTATCTCCGTTATAAATTATCCAGTAAAAAGGGTTTGGACCTGCATGCTTTGGAAGCAATGACGGATGAAAATTAATGATACCTTTTGGAAATGCTTCTATAAATTCTTTTTTGATCTTTTTTGAAAAAGTAGTAATAACTCCGATCTCAATTTTGTTTTCTTTAATAATTTCTGACAGACTTGCGGTACTTAGTGTTTTATAATCGTAGCTTTTAATTCCTTTTAGGGCTGCCCTGTCTTCCAGAGTCATACTGCCTGTTACGAATCTGTAAACTTTTCTTTTCCAGTTATCCCGTACAGGAAATTTTGTTACAACTGCTTTAGGAAGAAATTTTAATTTTTTAAAAATTACCGCACCTGAATCAGGGTTTGCGAAGAGCAGGTAGTTCAACGATCCTTTTTAAAATTTTAAATGTATTTTTTCTTACTGCCAGTACAGGAACATTTATTTCTGATTCACCGAAAGATCTTTTAAAATCTGCAATATGCTTTAGCTTATCTTTTTCAATATAGCACAGATCATAATATTTACAGCCCTTTTCTTTTGCAGCTTTTATTGCTGTCCACTGAAGCAGCTCACCTTGTCCGAAATTTCCTGATCCCTTTGCGGAAAGACCGAGCCAGTAGATCGCATAATTCTTTGTTGAAGCCATTATTAAAGCTCCTGAAATACTTTCTTCCTGCATTGCAAAAAAGATATCAAATGAAATATTTTTTGCCGAAGGGAACAGATCAGTAAAAAATTCAAACGGATGAACGGGCAAGCCATATTCTGTATGCGATGCACGGTAAATGGAATAAAACATATCTACATCTTTACTTTTTTCTATTTTAATATCCGACTTCTCTGCTTTGCGGATCATATTTCTTCTTTTGGAATGGATCACTTTATTCCAGATATCTTCTTCTGACTTTGAAAGATCAATAGTAAGTGTCTCAAGAAATCCATTCACATTATCTGAATATTTAACATTAAATTCAGGAAGCGACGGGAGAGTAATTCCGGTAAATGCCTGATTCATAGAAAGTGACAAGCTGCTAAGGGAAAGATCTGTCGGCTCATTAAATATCCAGCCTCCGTATGGGATCGTAAATTCTCTTATTCCTGTTTTCAGGTAATTAAGATGATTTGAAGCTGATTTAAATACAGGGCAAATTCCTTTAAGAGTATTTTCTGAATATGCGTTAAGATAAAAAAATTCATCTTTAAAATGCTTTTCTGCTGCAAGATTCCATTCCGGATAGTGAGTTGGAGATGAAAAAGAGTTATTCAGAAACATAACGACCTCTTCATAATTTTTTTCAAGCTTAAACTCCATCCTGCTTGCGCTTTCTCCATATTGGCTTAATATTTTCGATACAAAGCTCAAGATTGATCTCAGGCTTTTTCAAACATGAAGAACAAACTTTTTTATTAAATCCATAGTCTTCGAATAATTCGTCAGTCATATAATTGATACCGCAGAAATCACAGACTTCAGAAGTCGGCATTTTTATCGGAGGGTTAAAGCTGTATTCTTCTGCATAAGACGGCATAACTTCTTTCTTAAAAAATGATGCTATCCTTGTACCTAAATATTCCTGCGAGACCGGGACGGAATATGTTTCCAAAGAACTAATATCTGCTGTCATTTCACCTGTGAAAAAGCAGTGCATTTTATCAGCAGGCTTAACAGCAATAACAATAGACTGAGCACCTATATTCCTTAATCCGCTTTTTTCGAATTTATTTGATATTGTATTTGCAAGCTTTCCCGGCTTAATGCTTTCAGGATCATAACCTGATCTTTCAAAAAAAGAAAAAAGTATATCAGCTCCTCCATATGATGTTACCATAAGTCCTGTATCTGAAATAAATTTCTTAAGAGTATCGGGACGGTATTCATGCTGAAAAAAAGGCTGGGGAGGGTCTTTTCTACCAATAAGCTTCTTAACTAAATTTTTTATATTTCTTTTTGAACGGTTAAGGAATGTATTCCATGAAACTGATGGTGTTGAAATAATTGCTATTCCACCCGGCCTTAAAACCCGAAATGCTTCCTGCAGCGGCTTATGAGGACCTTCAACAAAATGCTCAACAACGCCGAGTGAAATATATCCGCTTAAAGAATTATCTTCATAAGGAAGTGCTAATACATCTCCAACTACAAAGCTGGTATCAAATCCATTCTTTTTCTTCCACTCATTAAGAAATGTAATTGTCGGTTCAGAGAAATCAACTCCTTCCATTTCAATTCCCATTCTTGAAAAATAAAAATTATATCTTCCTAATCCGCACCCTGCTTCAATTACTTTTCCATATCTCGGTGTAAACTTTGTAATCCATTGACGCAGACCGTAGTAATCCCACATTCTTATTTCTGATTCCGGAGTTAAACCTTTCCACCATTTTGTCCAGACCTCATCGCTTTGACCTATGGAATCTACTTTTTCATCCACCATTATTTTGCTTCAAACTCCTTTAATGCATCAAGGATATAATTTACTTCTTCATCTGTAAGATGCACATGTAAAGGTAAAGTAATAAAATCATTCCAGATCTTTTCTGCAACAGGACAAGCTGAACTCCATTGCTTAAAATAAGGCTGGAGAGTTAAAGGCATATAATGAACGCCTGTGGAAATTCCTTTTGATTTAAGATGCATTATCATTTCATCTCTCTTAGCACATCTTATTCCAAAAAAGTGATAACTATTATTTTCAGGATCAAATGGAAGAATAGGAGATATATTTTTTAGGTCTTTCATTCCATCAAGATAATTTCTGACAAGCTCACTTCTTTTCTTATTCATCGCATCGAGCTTCTTTAGTTGAGCCAGACCTATAGAAGCAGAAAGATCATTCATATTATATTTATACCCGAGGACTGCAATTTCATAGTACCAATGCCTCGCATCCATTTTGCTTGTGTCTGTATAATCACCGGAGCGTTTCCACGTATCTTTATCTATTCCAAGCCATCTGTTAGCTCTCATTGGATTAATAAGATCTGCATCATCAGAGCACATCATTCCTCCATCACCTGTTGTCATAGCTTTTTTCTCTTCAAAGCTATAGCATCCGATATCTCCCCACATACCAAGCTTTTTTCCTTTATAAGAAGAGCCGGCTACGTGGGCACAGTCTTCAACTACCTTCAGATTCTTATCTTTTGCGAATGCAGTTATTTCTTCCATTAATGCCGGATGCCCACCGAAATGAACCGGAATTACTGCAACACAATCTTTTGTATATTTTTTTTCAAGATCTTCAAGAGACAATGAAATTGTTTTCTCATCACAATCTACAAAGACCGGTTCCAAATTATTATAAATAGGAGCAAATGCCGTAGCAGCAAATGTAAGTGATGGAACAAGAACTTTTTTACCTTTCGGAAAATCAAAAGCAGTTAATGCCATATGAAGTGCCGCTGTTGCGGAGTTAAGTCCTACCGATGCATTACATCCGATATATTTACTCCATTCATTTTCAAACTGAGTTACTTTAGGTCCAAGCCCTACCCATGACTTATCAAAAGAATCCTTAATATTGCTTAGCTCTTCTTCACCAAAGGATGGCGCAAATAATCTTATATTCATTAAATTGTTAAAGGTTCGTATTTATTTAAAAACTGCTTTAATGTGAGATTCTGTTCATCTTTAGAAGATAGAACAGGTTCATTAGTTTCCCATTTAATATCAAGCTCAGGATCACTCCATAAAAGTCCAAGTTCATTTTCCTTATTATAATAATTATCTACTTTATAAAGGACATCACAGTTGTCTGAAAGTGTTTCAAATCCATGGGCAAAGCCGCGGGGGATCAAAACCATTTTTTTATTCTCATCGGAAAGAATAACTGATCCGTGCTTTCCGAAAGTTTCTGAACCTTCTCTCAGATCAACAAAAACATCTTTTATTTTTCCATTTGTACATCTAACCAGCTTTGATTCTGAAAATGGCGGAAGCTGAAAATGAAGTCCTCTTATGATACCCATATTAAGCGACCTTGAATGATTTTCCTGCACCCATTGCCTGCCGATATTTTTGTCTCTGAAAATACTTTCATCAAACGTTCTCATAAAAAAGCCTCTCTCATCCTGAATAGTAGAAAGGGTGATCTCATAAACTCCTTTTAAAAAACTATGCTCCTGAATATTCAACCGGCTTTTTTAAATTTTCAAAACTTTCTATCTGAGAAATAGTCATATCATAAATTTTGTTATTATTATAATATCCTTTATACCATTCAATGGTTTTCTCTAGAGCCTGCTTTGAATTATAAAAAGGATACCAATCTAATTTATTTTGCGCTTTACTGATATCAAGACTTAGCATAGCTGTTTCATGGGGCTGATCTTTTAGATTAATAGCTTCATATTTCGCATCGCCTCCCCATAAATCAGTAATGATAGCCGCAAGTTCACCAACAGTTAATTTATCATTTTTATCGGGTCCGAAATTCCATGAACCTTCAAATTCTTTTTTTCCTTCTAGCAGTTTTTTACCAAGAAGCAAATATCCTGAAAGCGGTTCAAGTACATGCTGCCAGGGTCTGACTGATCCCGGATTTCTTACAGATAATTTATTTCCTGAACTAAATGCTTTGACTGCATCGGGGATGATCCTGTCTTTGCTCCAGTCTCCGCCGCCTATAACATTTCCTGCTCTGGCTGTTGCCAGTAACACTGAACTTTTATTAAAAAAGGACTGACGGTAGCAATCTGCAACTATTTCACAGCATGCCTTACTTGCGCTGTAAGGATCGTATCCTCCAAGTTCATCTGTTTCAGTATAGCCAGAGTTTTTTTCCAGATTTTTATAAACTTTGTCTGTGGTGATCAATACTACTGCTTTTACTGAAGGGCAGTTTCTTACAGCTTCAAGAATATTGACTGTACCTAAAACATTAGTTGAATATGTATAATGGGGATCTGAATATGATTCTCTTACAAGAGGCTGCGCTGCCAGATGAAAAACTATTTCCGGTTTAAAACTAGAAACTTCTTCTTTTACTTTTTGCATGTCATTTATATCACTATAAACGCACTCCATCTTATTGCTAATATCAAGAGAGTTGAATAATGATGGATCTGTATCAGGAGCTAACGCATATCCTTTAACTATTGCACCTGAATTGATGAGCCAAGAAGAAAGCCAGCTGCCCTTAAATCCGGTATGACCTGTAATAAAAACTCTTTTATCTTTATAAAATTTCGGATCTAATCCCATAATTTCCATTCCGGATCAGTTTTCCACAAACCGTTTAAATACTCATAATCACGAAAAGTATCCATACATTGCCAGAAGCCGCCATGCTTATAAATTGAAAGCTCATTCATTTCTGTAAGTTTATCCATTGGCTTCCTTTCAAAATCACATTTAGGATCATCATCAATAAGGTCAAATATCTCGGGCTTAAAAACAAAGAACCCTCCGTTAATCGGAGCCTGATTACTTGTATCTTTTGTTTTCTCTTTAAAATGCAGAACCTTTTCACCTTCAACAGTCAGATCTCCGAATCTTGATGGTGGAAATACTCCTGTTACTGTTCCTATCTTTCCGCTTTTTTTATGAAATTTTATAAGCTCTTCAATATTAACATTGCATACTGCATCGCCATAAGTAAGCATGAAGCTTTCATTGTTAATATATTTTGAGCATGATTTTACTCTGAAGCCTGTCATTGATTCTACTCCTGTTTCAACACATGTAACTTTCCAGTCATGCTCATCATGCCTTCCGAAAACTTCTGCATTTCCTGTTCCGAGCTCGATCGTAAAATCATTGTTATAATAATTATAATTCAGGAAATAATCTCTTATCACATTACCTTTATAACCTAATGCCAGTACAAATTCCTTATATCCAAAATGAGAATACAGCTTCATTATATGCCAAATGATGGGCTTCCCACCTATTTCCACCATTGGCTTTGGCTTATATTCGGTTTCCTCTCTAAGCCTGGTGCCGAGTCCGCCACAAAGAATTATTACTTTCATACCGGTTTTAAAATATTTTCATTTTCAAAAAAGAATATCTGGGTAACAGAAATAAGTATTGATGAAAAAAGAATTATTGAAGGAACATCAAAAGCAAAAAAATTAATAGTAGTAAGGTAAGGTATTATTATTGCACAATAAAAAGAGAACAAAGCAATAGCTTTTCTTTTTTCAGTTGAGGATCTGATGATCCGGAATAAGTTAATAAGAATTCTAAGTACCAGTGTCAAAAGAATTATTCCGCCGGAAACTCCTGCAAATAAAATAAAATTTAAAAATCCAAGATCTCCGGATTTGTTTGTTAAATAAACATGTGATAAGCCGGAACCGAATAATGGAGCAAAAAATATTGCATCTATTATTCTTTTGGTATCAGCAAGTCTGGGTGCAAGACTGTCATAATTAGTCAGCTCTCCTTTTGACAATGCGGTAAACAAAGATGTAAATCTTACTATAATTGTTTCGTTAAAATAATTTCTGAAATCCGAAAATAAATTCAGAAAAAGAAAAATAATTATTAACGGAATAATAATTTTAATATACTTTTTCAATGGTATCTCGCTCAGCAGTATATAAATGCCGCCAAGAAGCAATAAAGAGACCGTCCACATTCTGATAGAGGTAATGATAATTATGATCGGGGATATTGTTAATAAAATCAAAACTGCTTTTTCATTTTTTTTATTATAGAAGAATAATCCAAAGAACATGCAAAGCAGGACCAGGTAAAACGAAGTTGAAATTGCTCTGCTATTCCCGCTCAGGTTATCCGTTACAAGGCGGATCGAAATATCAGAACGGAAGAATTTGATCAGAAGATCTTTTAAGAATATAATTGATAACTGGTCAGCAAGTACCAGGAACAGGAATGGAATTAATATATATGCGAACTTCTTTACTTCTTTTGTACTTTTTATTAAGGTGGTGAATGAAAAAATAACGGATAAAAATGAAGCACCTCTCAATTCTCTGAAAAATAATTGTCTTTCAGACCCGTATATAAAAGAAACTGCAAGTGTTACAATGGCGATATAAATTATTGAATAAAGTATCTCTTTTTTTATCTTCAGATGTCGTTCTTTGAAATAAACATACAGTGATTTAAAAAATGCTCCTATCACAAACAGATCTATTACTGTGATCTTGCCGAAAAAAATACTGTAGGAAGGGAGCCTGTATAATGTATCAAATGAGGAGCCGGCAAATATATTAGCGGGTGCTGAGGAAATTATAAAAAAGAAAGCAAACCAGAAATAATCTTTTTTAGTAAAGATAAAAACAGGTATCAAAAGCAGAAAAAATACTGAGCTAACAATAACGGGGAAAAAATAAACACTGATAAAGCTTGAAGCAAATAAAAGAACCAGAAAGGCAACGTCAGATAGAAAAGTTAATTTTCCGGTAAGCTTAAAACTAAAGAGATGATCAGTGACTGAGATTTCGCTCATAGATCTCGTTCTCACGCTTTGATTCAATTAAATAAAAATTTGCTAAGCTGAAAAAGAATGCCAGAAATAAAATTTTAAGCGGAGGGGAAAATTCTATTGCATAACCGAATATCTGAGTAGATGTTGAATGGATAAAAAATATTCCAAAGAACATTGCAATAAATACAAATAAAGCACTTTTCATTGGATTATCAGAACTAAGCTTCATCCAGGTCGAGAACATAGTTAAAAGGAAATGAAGCCACAGATAGAGCATAATTATCCCCCCCACAATTCCGCCAACCAGCAAAATTGTATGATTACCTACGTGTCCGTCAATATACTGCTTGGTTTCGCCAGTAAATCCCCAACCAAATATAGGACTTTCTAAAAACTTTTTCATAACCCGAGGACCCCGTTCAGTCAACCTGAGAAGAGTTCCCCCAGCAGATTCATCACCTTCCCCGATCTTTTCAACTGTAACCAGTCTTTCCACAGATGAATCGATCTGGTTTTTCAGTATCGGTATATTTACGTATGCCAGATATCCTATAGTAACACCTATAAGAATGGTAAATATAACATTAAGAGTTCTTATGACATTCTGAAAAGTAAATGCAAGAAAGATCGGAAGAACTATAAGATAACCAAGTATCCATCCTCTTGTACCTGTAATAAGAATTGAAAGCATACAGACAACGAAGAAAATATTTAAAAATATTTTATTCGTTTTGATATTCTGAGATGTTAATAGAGCCAGGATCAGAATAAATGTCACCAGATTTATAAATGTGCCTGAGATAGCCCTTGCAACATACCCAACCTGTTCTGTATCGTATTGAAAATAAAAGTAGTTTGGATAGAACAATCCAACAAATTCTTCTCCATTCAATAATATAAATATTTGCGTAAAGACTACTATGATCATGCAAAAGCATAAAACATAGCACAACCGGACGAATTGCTCCCTTGTCTGCAATAGCCGTGGCAGACTCAGAAATAATGTAAAGTAAAGAGCATGCTGAAAATAAAGAACAGTAAACGATTCGTAGTAATCAAGGATAACGCTATAAAATATCATGAAAATAAAATATATCATGAACATTTTCATAGGATTTTTAAAGTGTAACTTCACGCTATCATACTTCCTGTATGCTTTTACGAGCATAACCATAATAAAAACCTGAGAGAAGCTGAATGAAAATCCGGGGAGTATAGAATATAATGGAAGTCTGTGCAACTCTTCTTTAGCTTCACCTGAGAACAGATATCCGGGCTGATCTAATATAAACAGAAGAAATGCGATCCAGATATATTCTTTTTTTGATCTGTAGTATAAAACAAAATATACTATGAACACCAGATTATTTAAAGATCTGGGTACATAGTATACTAAAAAAACACCGCCGGCAATTAATGCAAAGAAGTAAAGAAAATCATAAAGAATATCTAAAGAAACTTTTCCTGAAGTATCAGTGCTGTTAAAGTAGCTATCGGAAACATCCAGAGAGCGAACAGACACTATATACTTTTTACTCCTTTAATTCCATTTGCTGATGGCTCTTCAACTCCATTTTTAGGAATTGCACCGTTCGTATTTTTTGCCACCACGTCAGGGGCAGAATATGTGTAGTAATAATTATAATAATATCCGTAAGATTTCTTAAAGCTGAAGTTATTTATAACTGCACCTAAAAGATTTTTTTCATTTATATCTATTA
>JBBRMY010000064.1:0-13635 GCA_038230595.1 Ignavibacteria bacterium | reverse complement strand
GTTGCTAGTCCGGTTTTTGGAACAGGTTATGTGAACTCATCAGCTGATACAACATACGGAGTATCAGTTGCAGCTAATTACAGATCAAATGCAAATACATATCTCTTTGCATACAATAATTTAAGGAACGGAGTAATTGGAGGTAATATTTATTCCAGACCATTTACAGGCGGTTTACCCGGAACAAATGTACAGATCAATCCTGCGGGAGTGATCGGAACGAATTTCGCTGGTACTCCGGAAGCGACTTTCAGAAATGTTAATAATGATTCATGTCTTGTTATCTGGGCAGGTCAGGGAGGTAACAGATCTTATGTAACAGGTGGATGTAGCGGAACATTCACAGGTATTGGAAACCAATCAACTGAGCTAAGAGATTTCAGATTAGATCAGAATTATCCGAATCCATTTAATCCGACAACAAATATTTCTTACAACATTCCTGTTTCAGGATTAGTTCAGATCACTCTATATGATGTTCTTGGAAGTGAAGTAGCAACAATTCTTAATGAAAATAAAACTGCAGGCTATTACAGCGCAGTCTTTGACGGAAAGAATTTAGCTTCCGGAGCTTACTATTACAAAATAACTTTTACTTCAGATAATAATACATTTTCACAAACAAAGAAAATGATGCTGATAAAGTAATATTGTTCAGGCTAACAGCCTTAACAATATTATCCCCGAATGCTCTCATCGGGGATCTCATGATTCTGCGAATTTACGGACAATGAAAATTTAAGCTAAAGCCCTGCCGGTGTTCACCGGCAGGGCTTTTTGCTTGAAAAACTATAAATATGAATTGATGTAAAATATATATGGGGTGTGTGCTTATTACTACAAAATTACTTTTAGAACTATTGACAATAAAGCATACAGTCAGACAGGAAAATGTTACTAATTAAATAATATCAAATCAAATAAAGCTTGTAAATACTTTGCAGGCTTTATATTTGTATTTTGATGATTAGTATTAATAACTATATTCCATTAAACAAATCAATATCCGAAATTATTGGGATCCATTACAAATTTAGATAAATTTTCATTTAGTTCCAATCTTAACTTGTTATAATTCCAATACTTCTCTTCGCTTTAAGTATTTTTCATACCGTTCTTTGCAATTACATTTTTAATAATCTTTCTTTGCAATCCTAATGAGAGATTTGTAATTTTAAAAAGAATTAACTGTACAAAACTCATTTCTTAATTAAAATTAAACTACATGCAAAAACCTTCATTACTTTTATTGGCTTTATTATTATCGGTAGGTTCCCTGTTTAGCTCGAATGCAGCTTTCACACAGGATGCCAAAATTTCTTCAGGTAATTCAACAGCTGAAGTTTTAAATTCACCTATACCCGATCCTCAAGTTTCTGAAGTTATCAAAAATCTAAATCTTGCCAGAAACAATGGTGATATAACTTCACAAAGATATTGGGAATCAAAACTTCAAGAGTTAACTCATCCACAGATATTGGGTGAAATGCAGAATTCAACACTGATTGGAAAAACAGTAAATATACCTGTTTCGAACCCTGAAAAAGTTCTTAACGTTACAGCTTTAACATCAAATTCTGCGATCGGCGGACATTCAGTTTCACGTGAATGCGTGACAGGAAACATTTATGCAGCGATCGATGTATATGGCGGTGCAAATTCTGATACATTGAAAATTTACAGATCAATAGATAATGGGCTACATTTTACACAGATATATTCTCTTTCATCATCCGGAATTTTTAAAATTCTTTTTAATCAGATCGATGTAGAAGCTGTATCAAAAGGTGACTCTACCTATGCATTTACCGGTATATCATATGTTGCTGCCGGAAGTTTCACTTATTCAGCAATTCTAAGAGTCCGACAGGATGGTAACATGGTTGCTTTAGTCGGTTACACGGGAAACGCAGTAAACAAATATACTAATATCAGGATCACAAGTGATAATGCCAGATTTACTTCCAATGCATATGTTTATTCAGTTGTAACTCTTGATTCTGTTGTATCAGGAGCAAGAAATTTAAGATCAAAAATGTCTAGAATTCAAAATCCCTTTGCAGTAAATATGGCTCTTACGTCCGGGTATCAGGATCCGGCAAGTGGTCAGTATGCTTATTATGTTGCTGGTACAGCACCGGACTCAGCAACCTTTCAAACCGATATTGCATTTGTAAATAATGCCGGCGATTCAAGCCAGGTATATACCCTAACTGTTGTAAGAGGAGCTGGTTCATTCGGAGGCGGATCATGGCTGGCTTATACAAGAAGTAATGATTTCGGAGCTACTACACCAACAACATTTCAGAATACTTCAGATCTTAAGCTGAAAGAGAATCCAAGAATTGCAGCTACAGGATTTCACAATAATTCTTTAATGACTGTAACCCGAAGATTATTTGCCGGTGGTGATTGGGATCCATACTACTGGTATAGCGGAAATATTAATGCTAATGCTCCAACCTATACATCTAATTATGTAGAAAGTCTGACAGATACTACTTATGGGGTTTCTGTTTGTGCAATGTATAAAGGAAACGGATCATATCTTTTTGCTTGGAACAACTTCTATCATGGTACATTCAATGGTAACATATTTATAAAAGGAGCAAACAATCTTACTTTCGGAACTATTACACAGGTTAATACTCCTGCAAATTTAGGAACCGGTTATTTTGGTCTTCCGGATGCTGCTTTTAGAAATGTTAGTGGTGATTCCTGTTTTGTTATGTGGTCAGGTTCTAATGGTGCAAACTCTTATGTTACAGGAGGATGTACAGGCTCTTTTGTTGGCATTGGAAACTCTTCAACAGAATTAAGAGATTTCAGATTAGATCAGAACTATCCTAATCCTTTTAATCCGACTACAAATATATCTTACAACATTCCTGTTTCAGGATTAGTTAAGATCACTCTATATGATGTTCTTGGAAGTGAAGTTGCAACAATTCTAAATGAAAATAAAACTGCGGGCTATTACAGCGCAGTCTTTGACGGAAAGAATTTAGCTTCCGGAGCTTACTATTACAAAATAACTTTTACTTCAGATAATAATACATTTTCACAAACAAAGAAAATGATGCTTATAAAGTAATATTGTTCAGTAAAAATGTTTAAGCTAAAGCCCTGCCGGTTTTCACCGGCAGGGCTTTTTGCTTGAGGAACTATAACTATGTATTGATGTAGAATATATATGGGGAGTTACAATTCCCGATTATATAAAATTAATCTAAATTTTAAATGAAATCATTAATAGTTACTTTATCAGTTATAGCAGGCTTTCTCGTTTTTACTAATGGATATTCACAGGATAAGTCTGAAGTTCCGGTGATCAGTACAGCTGAAATTACCAGCAGCCCTATACCCGATCCGGCAATTTCTGAAATTGTAAGAAATATAAATAATGCGAGGATAATGGAAGATGCTGTCGCTCAGGTATATTGGGAAACAAAGCTGAATGAATTAACTCAGCCTCAGATAATATACGCTTCAGATCCTAAAGATCCATTTATTGGATTGGGCTTAAAATAAAGATTTAATACGGCACACAAAAAAAGGCGCTTAATTAGGCGCCTTTTTTTATAATGTTAGATTGCTGTTAAATATTTAGAGCTTATTAATCTTAATTACATTTACAGAATAGTTATTAACATTTACAGTGCCGCTTATTTTAACTTTATCACCATCTGCAAAGGTGCCGTCAATTTTTTTCAGCTTTAATACAGGTGAATTCCCTGTTACGAGAGTATAATTATTTCCATCACTCTGTATTGTGCCTGTGGCAAAAATATTGATGTCTCTTACACTGAAACCACCATCAACAACTCCATCCTTTATCTTATTGATATCAATACTTGAATTCTTTTTAAAAAAAAGATTGAATGATGAATTCGGAATATCTGAAGTCACCTTTTTTATAAAACTCATTGACTTGAACTGTTCTTCAACTCCTTTTGCACATAGTGAGCATGTAAATCCATCCACTCCTATCTTCACTTCATTTACCTGAGCAAATAACTTACCTGTTTGAGACAAAAGCAGTATCGCAAACATAATAACCGTGACTGAAACTTTTATTTTATTCATTTTTTACCTTCTTTATCTTTACAATTTGTTATACATGATTTTCAAAAATGAGCGGAGCAAAAGCTCCGCCCTGATCATTATTATTTAGATTTTTCTTTTTTTTCTATATATTTTTTCGGATCTTTTTTAAATGCCTTTTCACAAGATGAGCAGCAAAGATAATACTTCGTACCTTCAAACATTACACCATTCTCTTTTGCAGCTGCATCGCCCATAACCGGGCACTCAAGGTTTTTTACATAATCAAATGGCTCCGCTTTGAATTTTGCAAGAGAAGCATCATTTACAAAAACATATGTTGTACCCAGGTATTCAAACTTAACTCCGCTGCCCTCTCCTACTGCTTCACCTGTTACAGGATCAATAGTCTGGATCGTGCCAATATCAGAAGTAACATTTTTAATTGCAACGTTATCTTTTGTTGAATCTCTCATTCCACCTGCGGAATTTTTAGAACAGCTTGCAGCTGAGCATCCTGATCCGTTAGAACATGAGGTCGAGCAAGAAGTGCAAGTTGCACATGATGCATTTGTTGAGCATGAAGTTGAAGTAGAACAATCTGTACCCATCGTACAACTGCTCATTTTACTGCATTTTTGACCGCAGCAATTTTCCTGCGCAAATGAATTATTACCTGTGAATAATATTACTGAAAATAAAATTGATGCCAGTAAAACTGTTTTAGATAAAACTTTTGTGATTTTCATTATAATTTTTATTTTTAATTGAAATTTTAGAATAATTTAAAAATACTGAACGGGTAATTCAGATATATTCAAATCCTCAGAAGGGAATTTATTATATTTAGATCTGAATATAAGAGTGGAACCGGTGGTAGAATATTTCCTGAATAAATTTTTACAATATTAGGATAATTAGAATTATAATTAAATTTTATATCACTTGAATATTTTTTAACGATCGAATTGTCTGGCAGATTTTGATCAGATTTTATAAAATCCAGTCTGTCAGAAGCTGCATCCATATTCATGCAGCAGTTCATTTCTTTTTTCAAAATAAGAGTGCTGACATCATCATCTTTACAACAGCAATGAGATGTCTTTGCAAAGGCGGAAATATTATCCCCTGCAAGCACAAATATTGCTACTAATACAATAACTGATATTTTAATAAATTTTCTTTTCAAAATTTGATTTTTAGCGTGTAAATCAACGTCTTCCGCCGAGTATTCTTAACAAAAATAAGAATAAATTGATGAAATCTAAATATAGATTAAGCGCTCCAAAAATAGAGCCTTTTTTACCGTCTTCCGAATCAACATCAACTGTTGATGCATATTTTCTGATCTTTTGCGTATCATACGCTGTCAGACCTGTAAATAATACAACTCCTGCTATGCTGATTATCCAATAAAGTGCAGAACTGTTTAAAAATATATTTACAACTGAAGCTATTATGATTCCTATAAGTCCCATGAAGAAGAAAGATCTGAATCTTGTAAGATCCATTTTCAAAACGGTACCTGCTACACTAAATGTAGCGAACATAGCTGCACAGATAAAAAATGTAGAGAATATGGAAGACTTTGTATAAATAACAAACAGAACTGCAAAAGTAAGCCCGTTTAAAGCAGCATACAAAAAAAAGAGCATCATAGCAACCATTGAAGGAATTCTGTTTATCAAGGCTGACATTCCGATAACAACTAAAAGCTGAGCACCCATAAGCACAAAGAAAACGATCCTGTTATAAACAAAGATCTGAAGCAGCTCATCAGAAGAATAAACCAGATATGATATAATTCCCGTTAATGCGAGACCTATAGCCATCCAGTTGTAAACATTCAGCATAAATCTGCTAACGCTTACATTTTGCTTTACTGCAAGTGAATCACTGTATTTTGAATAATTTTCCATGTGTTATATATTTATTTAAACGTATAAAGTATTCAGAAAGTTCGGTTGTGAAAGCTTGAAAACAGACTAAAACTAAGGCATTTCAGGCATTCCAAAAGCAGTCCACTCCTCTTTAGCCGGTCCGTAAACTCCGGGCACTTTACATCCGCACATTCTCATTAATATTCCAAGCTGACCTCTGTGATGGATCTGATGGGTAAGAATGATCATTAGAGTCATGCCTTTTTTCCAGTTCTCTCCGCCATACATCGGAGTTTCTTCAGTTAAGTTCTCATCTTTCCAGTTAGACTCCACTTCTTTAATTGCAGAGTCAGAAGCTTTTTTGAAATCGGCTATTAATTCAGCGACACTGAGTCCTGCCGGCATTTCGTCAGCTACTTTATAAACATTTTTCAGTCCTGCCATTTCCAGCATGTCAGTCATTGACTTATTAATATGCCATGCAAGAAAGCCCGCAGTTCGGGGATAGCCTTCAACCTTTTTATGAAGCATTTCATCTGTCAATGAATCGTAAACTTTCAGTGTTGATCCGAATTCGTATTTTGCGTTATTAATGAAGTCTTCTACTTTTCTGAACATTGTGTATATATTTTTTAATTTTTTTATTATGTTTCACTCAAAGGCACAAGAGAATATTATATAACAGGTCTCTTATTTTATCGAATAATTGGGGGCTTCTTTTGTTATCTTAACATCATGAGGATGTGATTCTTTCAGTCCTGCATTAGTAATTTTTACAAATGAAGTTTTTGATTTCATATCCTCAATATTTTTAGCGCCGCAATATCCCATAGCTGCGCGAAGTCCTCCAATAACCTGATAAACAGTATCACCCATCGGACCTTTGAAAGGAACCATTCCTTCAATGCCTTCAGGAACAAGCTTTGCGATATCATCCTCAGTATCCTGGAAATATCTATCCTTACTTCCCTGCTTCATAGCTTCAAGAGAACCCATACCCCGATATATCTTATAACTTCTTCCTTCATACAATACTTTTTCACCCGGAGATTCTTCAGTACCTGCAAGCATTCCTCCTATCATAACAGAGTCGGCACCAGCTGCAATTGCTTTTGCTATGTCACCTGTTTGCCTTACGCCGCCATCTGCTATTATCGGGATCTTCATAGACTTTGCGATCTTACTGCATTCTATTATTGCAGTAATCTGCGGAACTCCTACTCCGGCAATAACTCTTGTTGTACAAATGGAACCCGCACCTATACCAATTTTAATACAGTCTGCTCCTGCTTTTATAAGATCATATGTACCCTCCGATGTTGCGACATTACCTGCAATTATTTCAATGCTGAACTTTTTCTTCAAAAATTTAACCATATCGAGCACACCTTGTGAATGACCATGTGCAGTATCTACAACAATTACATCAACACCTGCTTTAATTAGTGCTTCAACTCTTTGTTCAGTATCTTTTCCAATACCAACAGCAGCTCCTGTTCGAAGTCTTCCAAACTTATCCTTACATGCAAATGGATATTTTTTTCTTTTTTGAATATCCTTAAAAGTTATTAGTCCCTTCAAACGACCTGCCTTATCAACTACAGGAAGCTTTTCGATCTTATATTTCTGCAGTATAATTTCAGCTTTATCAAGATCAGTTCCCATAGGTGCAGTAATGAGATTTTCAGTTGTCATAATATCTGAAATATTTACATCACTGTTAGGCTCAAATCTCATATCGCGGTTTGTAAGAATTCCTTTTAATTTATTATCATTATCAATTATAGGTATTCCTGATATCTTGAACTTATTCATCAGCTCAAGAGCATCTTTTATTTTTTTATCAGCAGTTAATGTTATTGGATCAAGTATCATACCACTTTCGCTTCGCTTAACCTTATCAACTTCTGCTGCCTGCATTTCTATGGGTATATTCTTATGAATAATTCCCATACCCCCTTCCCTCGCCATTGCTATAGCCATGGAGCTTTCTGTAACTGTATCCATTGCAGAAGACAAAAGAGGAATGTTAAGAGATATCTCGGGAGTAAGCTGAGTTCTAAGCTCTACTTCTCTTGGAAGCACCCGTGATCTTGCGGGAACAAGTAAAACATCGTCAAAAGTAATTGCTGTATCTATTATTTTTCTGGATCTCATGTTTATTATTATCTATCCCAATTTTATTTCATGCAAAGACCGCAAAGGTTTTTAACTATTTTTTAAAAGGTCACTCCTACGGAGCTTTATTTTTCGGTGATTCAACAAAATCAAAAAGCTTTGCGCCTTTGCGAGCTTAGCGCGACATTGCTTTCGCCTAAAAATTAATTTATAACTTTTGCTCTTACAAGATCTTTGTACAGATCTTCTGATCTCAGATCACCATCGCCGGAATGGAGATACATTATATGCAAATGTGTAGGTGAGCGTGATGGATATGCGTTCTTCCCTGTTCTGCCAACCAAACCTAAAGTAGTACCGGGTTTTACAAGATCTCCAACTTTCACGAGAACTTTTTTCATATGTGCATAATAGAAAAGTCCGTTAGTATAATTATCATAGACATATACAATGTTACCGCCTTTAATATCCATCTGATCCGGAGTCCAGTCAGTTCTTGTTTCAACAACCATTCCGCCACTCATTGATAATATTTCAACTGACTCACCTGTTCCGTCATCGATTCCATCCTGATTAACATCATTTATAAAAATATCATGCGCAGGATGACCACCGGAATTCTTATCAAAGAAATCAAACCCCTGAGTTATATAACCACTTCCATGGAAACCTCCTATTGCTCCGGGACCATATCCTCGAAGCGGGAAAACCCATTCGGCATCGGAATATTTTTTTACTTTTTTTGCTTCAAGATAATCCCACATAGAGTTAGTCCAGATATACATTGAATCAACTGCTGCCGGTCTAACGAGAACTCCATCCCTTACCTTTCTCATCATTGGATACCAGCTGAATGCCGGATTGTTAACCAGCTTCGGCTTATAATTTTCATCTTCATCCAGATCATTGAGCTTAAGAACTATCGATTCTAAAGAAACATTGATCTTTTTTTTCTTCGGCTTATGGTCAGTTTTTTTCTGTGCATTTGCAAAACCGGAAATCAGCAATAAGCACATTAAACATAAAATATAAGAAACAAAAGTTTTGTATTTCCTTTGGATCATTATTATTTTGATTTGTAGTAGCTAAAACTTAGATTAAAAGAATTTCCAGTATAATTCAGTATCCCGGCATTAAAGCCGCCATTTAAACTTATAGCATCTGAAACATTATAATTTAAACCTGCATATCCGGAAGCAGTATTATAGTTTAACCTCATATTCCGGTTAAAGCTCATTCCTGCGTAAATACTAAAATTATCGGAAAGATTAATGCTTGGAGAAATATCTATCGTAATAGCAGGTTCGATATTATAATCATAAGCTCCTTTCAATGAATCTATTGCTCTTTGAACAGGTGTAAAAACTGCAGAATCATTCAATGCAGGAAAATCTAATCGGGAAAGCAGTCCAAGCAAAACTGAAGTTTCCAAGCCAAAGCTTCCAAAATTGGATATCTGAGCTGCACCTAAATGCAAATCCGGCTTACCGGTTCCTAAATTATTTTTTGTGGTAGCTAAAGGGATCTTTGCAATAATTTGCCCGACCAGTGAGAAATTATCAGATACATCTTTATGATATCCTAAAGAAATAAACCCGTCACCTATTCCCGATTTTCTTACATCTTTAAGATTATATTGCGAGTTAAAAACATCCAACCCTGCTGAAATAAAAAAGCTGCGGCTCAAACCATAATCAGCATCCACGCTAAAAGTTGTGTAATCACTATTCCCTGAAAAGCTTATATTTGCTGTCATCTCTTTTGCAGAAAGCAGGTCTGTATTAACGTCATATTCCGGTCTCGATGCATTCAGCAAATATTCTTTAGCCGCATCTTCTGCCGCCGCACGGATTCGGTTTCTTCCATTACCGTTTCCCTGAGCAATTAAAGCAGGGCTCAAAAATATCACAAAAATTATAACTAAATAAAATTTCATTGCAGCTGTTTTCTATTTTACTACTATTTCAACCATTCCGGTTACTACAACAGTACCATCTTTTTTAAGTAGACTGACTTTATAACTTCCGGGCTTATCAAACGCTACATTATTGAAAAAGATATAATTCATATCTTTCGATACTGTGAACGGAATAGTATTTATAACTTCATTCTTATGAACATCAGTAATATTGACATCAACATCAGTAACGCCTATAGTTTCCTTTTTCGGACGAAGATCTACCATTACCGTAAGAGTACCTGTAGTAAACTTATCAGATTTTCCGATCTCTCCTTTTACAGGATCGTAACTTTCACAAAAATAAAGTCTGTTTTCTGAATTTATAAGATTCATGAACTTACCGCATGAAAGCGTAACTGAAGCAAGAATAAATAATGCGGCTAGAAATTTAATTCCCGGTCTGTTGTTTACTCTGAACATTTTTTTATTTTAAGGTTAATAAAAAATAAAAATATAAAGCGGATGTTACTTTGTGATTACTTCAACCTGTCCTGAAGCAATAGTTGAACCGTCTTTTTTATCGCAGCTAACCTTGTATTTTCCCGGCGCATTAAATGCAACATTGTTGAAATAAACATAATCAAGGTCCGGATTAACTGTGAATGGAGCAGTTGCTATAACTTCATTATTACTTAAGTCAGTTATTTTCAGGTCAACTTCAGAAACACCAAGCTTTTGCTTTTTACCCTGGCAATTTACAATAACAGTAAGGGATCCTGTCGTAAATTTATCTGATTTATTTATTTCGCCTTTTCCGGTGTCATAGCTTTCGCAGAAATAAAGCTGATTATCAGAGCTTGTAGAGGTTGAAGTGGAGACAGTAACTTTACCGCAGGCAAAAGTGATCATAGAAAGTAAAAGAACAAAGAAAAGCTTGCCTGAATTTGTTTTAAATGAGTTCATAGTTATATGTTATTTAATTTTAAAAATTTTATTAAAATTGTTTTACACCATTTATTTCAGCCCAAAGTCCCCGCTTATTTTCACGGGCATCTTTCTGATACATTCTGAACTCATCCTTTTTTGAAAAAGGAAAGCTTTCAAATACCTGAGCATATCCGTCTTTAATTATTTTTGCATTAACAAAAGTTCCGTCCTGAAGATAAACATATCTTAAAAGCCTGCCATTAACATCCTTATCTTGATAATTAGGTTCTTTTATCATTTTTATTTTCTTGCCTTCGACAAATTCTTTAACATACTCACTTGATAGTCTTCCAAGATTTTGAATTGTTTTTTTATCCTTACCGCTGTTCTTAGAATCTTTATCCAGCTTTTTTGATTCAAATTTTTCAGGGGTATCAATTCCGATCAACCTTACTCTTTCCCCCGTTGTAAGCTTAAATGTATCGCCATCAACTACTCTTTCAACAGTATAATATTCAGAATCAGAATCATTTCTTGCAGAATTTAGCTTTGGAAGTATGTATGCGTAGGAAATATACCCAATAATGAGTAATGAAAAAACTGTGGAAATTATCTTGAAGCCGAGTTTAATCACATTAATATAGTATATCTAAAATTAGTTTTCTTTCATGGGGCTTTTTATCTGATATCTTAACAGCTTTGTGAATTCTTTTCTCTGCATGCTCCATTCTGTGCTCATCATCTGCAAATATCTCACATATAAGCTCTCCTTTTTTCACAGTATCACCGCATTTTTTATTTAGAATAATTCCGGAAAGAGGATGGATAATATCGTCAGTTTTTTTTCTTCCGCATCCAAGATCAATTGCTGCAAATCCAAAATCAACTGCCCGCATTTTATCTATAAAACCATCTGAAGTGCTTAATATTTTTTTATTGAGCTTAGGACGCTTTAAATTCTTGTGATCTTTCAGATACTCTACATCACCCTGCTGTTCTTTTGTAATATCGTAGAATTTATTTAAAGCAGAACCATCGGTCAGCTTTTCCTTAATTATCTCTTCACCTTCAGATATACTTTTTGCTTTTCCTCCGAGGAAAAGCATTGCTCCGCAAAGAACATTATTCACTTTATAAAGATCGGGAATGACTGCTCCTTCCATAGTTTCAAGACATTCTTCTACTTCCATCCAGTTCCCTATCTTATTTCCAAGAGGTTCTTCCATATCTGTTAGAACTGCTACAGCTTTTTTGCCAAACTTTTTTGCAACTGTGATTAGATTTTTAGCAAGAGTAAAGGATTCATCTCTATCAGGGAGATTAGAGCCATTGCCGATCTTTACATCGAAAACAAGACCATCAGCTCCTTCTGCGATTTTTTTGCTGATAATACTGGCTGTTATAAGAGATAGATTTTCAACAGTTGCAGTAACATCCCTGAGGGCATAAATTCTTTTATCTGCAGGGGCAAGCTCATCAGTCTGACCGATTAAGACAAGTCCATGCTTACTAAGAATTCTTTTAAAATCATCAATAGAGTAATGTATTTTAAAACCGGGAATGGATTCCAGCTTATCGAGTGTGCCGCCTGTGTGTCCTAAACCTCTGCCTGAGATCATTGGTACATAAACGCCGCAAGCTGCTAGAGCAGGGGCGAGAATAAGAGAAACTTTATCTCCAACGCCGCCCGTTGAATGTTTATCTATAGCCGGAGCTTTAAGAAAGGACAGGTCTATAACCTTTCCGCTATAAAGAATTGCTTCAGTAAGAAAGAAAGTTTCTTCATCAGTCATACCTTTAAAGTAAACAGCCATCAGGAATGCTGACATCTGGTATTCCGTAACAGTACCTTTTAAATAACCATTTACTAAGAAAGCGATCTGCTCTTCAGTGAGAGAATGACCATTTCTTTTAAGCTTAATAATTTCGACAGGGTTCATAAATCAATTATCAATTAAAATATCAATTTAATTGACGGTTTTAAATCCTAAAAATGCTACAAACGGACGCTAATATAAATCTACTACGGAGCTAAAAAAACTCTCCGCTATAGGTACATCCTCGCCGCTATAGATACATCCTCTCCGCATGTCCCCCCGCCGCTGTTGGTGTTTTAGTTCCGATTCATCGGAACGCCACCAACAGCCACCCCAAAATTGTCCTAATCACTCCTTCATACTGTCATGCCTGCGAAAGCAGGCATCCCGTTCTTACGCGAAGCGGCGCAAACTTATAAATGCCATATCCGATATCAGCTCCATCCTCTCAGCTGTTAGTACATCCTCTCCGCTGTTGGTGTTTTAGTTCCGATTTATCGGAACGTCACCAAGAGCCATCCTAAAGCTTTAAATTAAAATACACAACCATAACCAACTGAAAAAATAAGCACCCCACTTCCAACAAATCAATTTACAACTCCCCCTCTATTTTTCTTCACATTTTGTATATAATAAAATTTACTACAAAAGCTTCATCTCAAATTATATGGATTCCTTTTAACTCTTGGGTTCCCGGTAACGATAAAATAAAATAAATATTTTGTTCCCCTCGGATCGGCATTAAACTTCATGACCTGAACATGCCGGTGCGGTCGCGGGTAGCGATTTCAAGGATCCTGCTTGCAGACCGGTTGTCTGCCCCTAAATTAGTCCGACTGTGGTAACAGGGACTTTACAAATTTAACGGAGGCTTGATATGATAAATACTATTTCTGTTTCACCCTTTTTAATGAATAAGGGTACGGGGGTAACAAATATTTTTTTATTG
>JBBRMY010000063.1:0-13805 GCA_038230595.1 Ignavibacteria bacterium | reverse complement strand
TAACAGGCTTTGTAAGAAATCCCGGTAAAGAAGTTTTTTTAACCGGAGCTCCATTATTAACCCTGTTATTATCTGAATTCTTGTTTTTTTCGCTCAAAATGTGATTTCCAAAGAACTTAAATCAAGATAATTACAAAATTACTCAATATCGCAAAGAAAATCAATTTATAAAAAAAGGGTTTTTGTAGAAAATCGTGTTCAAAGTTTATCCGCTGTTTGTGTTTTCTTCCGTGTTAATCCGCCGTTGGTGTTTTAGTTCCGATGTATCGGAACGACACCAACGGCCACCAGTGATTCCATCATCCTACCCTAACCAGGCTGAAAGCCTGACACATCTTAACTTGGGGCAGCGCCCCAAGTCTGTGCCAACCACCGATCTCCGCCGTTGGTGTTTTAGTTCCGATGTATCGGAACGACACCAACGGCCACCAGTGTGAGGAATAAAATCATCTTAACGAGACCTTGCCTTTATTAGCCCCGACCTTTAGGTCGGGGTATAATTAACAAGATATCCGGCTTTAGCCGAAACTTAAAATTTGATTTGATAAAACAATAAAATGAAATCTCTGACAATCAGCTGCAGATTATTTTATCAATATCATTTTCTTTATATCGGTGAAGTTTTGGTCTCGGACTTCCATTTTATAGTAATAGATACCTGAAGAGAGATTGTTGTCGCGGGTGTCGAATTCTACCTGATAGTTACCTGCTGTTTTGAAGCTGTTGATGAGTGTTGTTACTTCCCTTCCGATCATGTCATAAATTTTTATTGTTACAAATGAATTTTTCGCTACTTCATATTTTATGATCGTAGATGGGTTGAATGGGTTTGGATAGTTTTGTGAAAGTGAATATGTTGGAATAAATCCGTTATTGTTTGAAATT
Organism: Ignavibacteria bacterium; assembly: GCA_038230595.1. Taxonomy (GTDB): domain Bacteria; phylum Bacteroidota; class Ignavibacteria; order Tepidaquicellales; family Tepidaquicellaceae; genus JBBRMY01. The sequence continues at coordinate 12,920 of JBBRMY010000063.1, read as the reverse complement.
CCTGTTACATTTAAAATAGGAAAATTAGTCTGCAAAGGTGTTGTAGTATAATATGCAACAACCTGACTTGTATCATTCAAAGTAAAATCAACTGTCTTTAATGATGAAGCTGAGCCTGTTGTTCTTGCAGTAACTATTAATGTTCTTGAAGTATCTAAGAATTTCCATTTTAAGGTATCAAAAGTAATTGACACAACTGAGTAAGGAACACTCTTAAGTTTTTTGTCTCCAATATTAATAATTCCATTCCTGTCTTTATCCCACCAGAGATCAAAAGAAATTATATCAGTTGGAAGAGCTGTTGTTGTTATTCCTAAGGTTAGTTTTCTTAAAGACCCGACTTGTGGATTCAGCGGAGCAGATATTTTCAAGCCAACTAATTCTTTAGCTGTATCTGAAGTAGCAAGATTATGCGAGATCAGCATATTGCTGTGAGTTGTTATTCCTTCTACTAAAAACTTAGGAGATGTAGTTGCAGCAAGAGCATCTATTCGTCCTGAGCCATAACGATTGTCTTTTCCCGGATCGCCCTTTTCCACTGCAGTTAATTCTAATACTTTGTCAATATCGGCAGGAAGCATTTCAGGATTTATTGAAAGCATAAGAGCAATGCAACCGGCAGTGTGAGCAGTGGCAGCTTCTGTTCCGATATAGGAAGCGTAACCGGTTCCTGATGAAACATTTGTTGAAATGCATCCGTCCCCAGGAGATGAAACATCTGGTTTAATTAATCCCATAGAATCCGGGATCTCAACAGGTGGTGTAATACTGTATGAATAGTCAAGATAATTTGGATCTGTATTATATGGATAAAATCCCCACGCTCCCCAATTTCCCCAGGTAGTTGGACCATACGAAGAAGAATTTGATATAATATCTGTACCTGCATCAACATTTCCAACGCCAATTACAGAACTTACACCACCCCTTTTTAGCTGATCAGGATGCAGCCATGGCGGGGGACAGTTACCCGGAGTTGAAATTTCCATTGGTATATAGGATGGACCCGCTGCTCCTTCATTGCTAATGGGACAAGTCTGAATAACTCCTGCTGCAAGCGACATATCAGTCATATTTCTTATTGTAGAATAATTAGGTTTTGTAAAATCAAACCAATTAAATCTAATATTACTTGAAATTATTTTTACACCCATCTGAACGGCATATTGAAATGTCATTAAAAGTTGTACTCCATTTCCGGGACTGGGTCTTAATAGAATGCTTTTTGAGTTGGGAGCAACTCCTGTATTAGTTCCTCCGGTACCATCACCGAGAATGCTCCCAAGTGAAGCAGTTCCAAGAGAGGCATTTGTTAAAATTCCATTGTTATTACCGTAATCCCAACCAATCAGATCATCGATCTTTCCATTGCCATCATCATCTATTCCATTAAGGTCACCGGGATCATATGTAGATCCTGTTCCTGATTGAATATCTAAAGTTCTTCCATTATGATTTGCATCCTCACCAAGATTCTGCCATATCCCATGAACAAGATCAGGATGCTTCCACCAGAAACCATCTTCAACATCTGCAAGTAAAACTCCCTGCCCGGTATTTCCAAGAGCCCAGCATTGATCTGCTTTCATTAGTATTATGCCCGGGTCAATTGAGTTTGGTGAATCAACATATGAAGAGTGTGTAGAATTTATGAAAGGAATTGAAGGGGGAACATCGTTTAGAGGTGCTTTAGAATCCACTGCATCGTAGCAAATAGATTCAATATTATTTTTGAAATTTGCAAGTTCAGCAATTACGCTTTTATCAGCTTTCAAAGTAAGAATGTTTGCCATCCATAGTACCTTATACAAATCAGCATTGCCCGATGAAATTTTTGAGTTTAAAAATCTTCTTACTTCTGCCTGACTAGTTGAGGAATATTTTTGAAGCCTGTCAACTACGATTTTTCTTCTTTCATCTTTCGGAGTATCATAAGAAATATCATCAAAATCTTTTAATGTAAGATGTTCTTTAAAAATAATATATATCGGTATCATTTCTTTTCCTGATACCTGATTTATTCTTTTAGAAAGAACAGAATTTATTTTAGATTGGGAATATATAATTGACGAAGTTGTAAAGAGAATCAGGAATATCGAAAAAGTGATCTTGATCATGCTGAAAAATAAATCTTATATATTTATAAAACAACAGATTAGAGAAAATGAAATTAACAAAGAGGTTCATAAAAGCAACCTGACAGGGAAAATAACCTGTCAGGTCATATTACAAATTTTACATTTGTGTTTTTCCAACGCCTTACAATATTTTCTTGAAGGGGCAGACCTGTGTGTCTGCCCCTTCAATATTATCATAATAGCGACCTGACAGTGATAATCCGCTGCGGCGGATTATTTTATCAATATCATCTTCTTTATATCTGTGAAGTTTTGATCCCTTACTGACATTTTATAGTAATAAATACCTGATGAGAGATTGTTATCGCGGGTGTCAAATTCGACCTGGTAGTTACCTGCGGTTTTGAAGCTGTTGATGAGGGTTGTTACTTCCCTTCCGATCATGTCATAAATTTTTATTGTTACAAATGAATTTTTCGCAACTTCATATTTTATGATAGTAGAAGGATTGAATGGATTCGGATAGTTTTGTGAAAGCGAATATGTCGGGACAAATCCATTATTATTTGATATTCCTGTTACATTTAAAATAGGAAAATTAGTTTGCAATGGAGTTGTTGTATAATAAGCAACAACCTGACTTGTATCATTTAGAGAAAAATCAACAGTCTTTAAAGATGAAGCAGAGCCGGTTGTTCTTGCAGTAACAATAAGAGTTCTAGAAGTGTCTAAGAATTTCCATTTAAGAGTATCAAAAGTGATTGTTCCAACAGAATAAGGAACGCTTTTAAGTTTCTTATCACCTGCGTTTATTATTCCATTCCTGTCTTTATCCCACCAGAGATCAAAAGAAATTATGTCGGATGGAAGTGCCGTTGTTGTTATTCCTAAAGTTAATTTTTTCAAAGACCCAACTTGCGGATTTAGTGGAGCGGATATTTTCAAGCCCACTAATTCCTTTGCAGTATCAGACGTAGCAAGATTATGCGATATCAGCATATTGCTGTGAGTTGTTATTCCCTCGACTAAGAACTTAGGAGAAGTTGTTGCAGCAAGAGCATCTATTCTTCCTGAGCCATATCTGTTATCTTTTCCCGGTGCTCCTTTTTCAACTGCAGTAAGTTCAAGCACCTTATCTATATCTGCAGGAAGCATTTCCGGATTGGTAGAGAGCATGAGAGCGATGCAGCCGGCAGTGTGGGAAGATGCGGCTTCTGTTCCCCCATAAGCGGCGTAGCCTGAGCCTGAAGATACATTTGTAGAAATTGAACCATCCCCCGGCGCTGAAACATCGGGCTTAATTAATCCCATAGAATCTGGTATTTCAACAGGCGGTCGAACACTATATGAATAATCATAATGGTTACCATTAACATTGTGCGGATAGAGCCCAAATAAATTCCAATTTCCCCAGGTAGTTGGACCATACGAAGAAGAAGTTGATATAATATCTGTACCTGCATCAACATTGCCAACACCAATAACAGCACTTACCCCACCTCTTTTTAACTGATTAGGATGAAGCCATGGCGGAGGACAATTGCCCGGGGTTTCAATATTCATAGGAACATACTCAGAACCGAATGACCCACCGTTACCTGCTGAATGGACTTGTATAACTCCTGCTGCAAGAGACATATCTGTTATATTTCTCATTGCAGAATAATTAGGCTTAGTAAAATCAAACCAATGGAAGCTAACATCACTTGAAATTATATCTGCGCCCATTTGAACAGCATATTGAAATGCATACCATTCATAAGTTTCTGCTACAATATTGTTTCTTAAAAGGATAGATTTTGAACCGGGTGCTACTCCTGTATTTGTTCCTCCGGTACCGTCACCTAAAATGCTTCCAAGTGAAGCGGTGCCAAGTGCTGCGGTCGTAATATTACCATTATTAGCATCATAGTCCCATCCAATAAGATCATCGATCTTTCCATTGCCATCATCATCAATTCCATTAAGGTCGCCGGGATCAAATGTTGAACCGGTACCTGATTGAATATCAATTGTTCTTCCATTATGATTTGCATCCTCACCAAGATTCTGCCATATCCCATGAACAAGATCAGGATGCTTCCACCAAAAACCATCTTCTACATCGGCAAGTAAAACTCCCTGTCCGGTATTTCCAAGAGCCCAGCATTGATCTGCTTTAATAAGTATTATGCCTGGGTCAATTGAGTTAGGTGAATCAACATATGAAGAGTGTGTAGAATTTATGAAAGGAACTGAAAGGGGAACATCGTTTAAAGGTGCTTTAGAATCCACTGCATCGTAGCAAATAGATTCAATATTATTTTTGGAATTTACAAGTTCAGCAATCACGCTTTTATCAGCTTTCAAAGTAAGAATATTTGCCATCCAAAGTACATCATACTGATCAGCATTGCCCGATGAAATTTTTGAGTTTAAAAATCTTCGTACTTCTGCCTGACTTGTTGAGGAATATTTTTGAAGCCTGTCAATAACTATTCTTCTTCTTTCATCTTTCGGGGTGTCATAAGAAATATCATCAAAATCTTTTAATTGAAGATGTTCTTTGAAAATAATATAGACTGGTATTTTTTCGTTAGATGAAATCTTATTCAGTTTTTCTGAAAGTATAGAATTAATCTTCGATGATTGAGAAAAAACTGAAGATGTAAAAAAGATAAAAATGATGAAAATATATAAAAGATTTTTCATAATTGATCATTACTTTGATTAAAGATATAGTATTTGTATAGCGAAATCAATAGATTTATCAGATAAATATGTAAATAATAATTCAGCACTTGCAATATTTACATCTACTGTTTATTTTTTTAACTTATCAATTATTGTAAAATTAAAAATATCCAATGAAAAAGAGCTATCTTCCTTTTATTGTTATTATTTTATTATTTAATTTATACACTAACAAAATTTTAGCTCTGGATTCATTAAAGAATAAATTTCATATAGGATATCATCATTTTTTTTATGCTCACGAATCAAGCGGATGGAGAAATCTGTTTGGAAGATTTCGTGATCTTCAAATAAGTCTTATGATAAATGCAGGAAATGGTTATGAGAACGGAACTGCAGAAGAAGAAGGGTGGAATGACGGTTCCTGCGGCGATTTTTCCAGCGCATCGCAGCTTCTTTCTATGTGGGAACCTAATAATGCTTTATTCATGGAACGTGAGAAGATAAAACGAGGGGCATATGGACAATTAAGCGATTACCAGGCAGAAATTGTCGGCAGCAATACAAGACCTAAGTATGGTTATGATCACAGGAGAGGTTATTTATATTCAGAAATGGAAGGTAGCGAAAATATATCAGGAATAACAACTTATCCTGACCCTAATATATCAGCAACGGGATTTAACGGTTATTATTTATTATGGGATCTTATTGAGAACCGGGAACAAACAAACGATTATCGAGTCCCAGTTCTTCATCATGCTACATATAATAATAATGTAACTAATTGGGATGATGTTTTTTATACATCGGATGTAAAAGTAAATGGCTACAAATGGTTCGTGCTACCTAGGATGAGAATAAGTGAAGCTGATGCCCATAGCAGCACGGTCAAACAGGTTTGCCGTATCACTATTATTAAATATAATGGACACGACAGCATTTCTTATGATATAAACACAAATAATTTCAGAAAAGCTGATACATCCTATCATGGAGAATACATAGAGAATTATTTTAATCCAAATGGAACTCTCAAAGAAATTTCTATTAGGGGAGATTCATTGAATTTTGGTAATCATAACATTTCATCCAAAGTAGATTACAGAATATTCTGGTATGGTCAAGTACATGTATGGGTTGACAGAGTTAGAGTTGCAGACGAATGGGCAAGATCTCTTTTTTATCCGGATATTGACAGTGCATTAACGCAGCCATATTACTTTAAAGCTAAGATCAAGGAAGAGATGTCATTATCCTGCATAGGCAGTAATTCCAATTTTGGTTATGCATATATGGACGAATATAATTACAGCAGCATACCATGCATTGCAAAAGTAAATGAGTATATTAAGAATGAAAATCAAAATTCCGGGTTGATCTGTGAAACTAATGTAGCAAAAATTGCTGGGGGAAGTGATTTTAAATACCCTCCTCTTCCGGAAGAAGTACTCGATTCACTTGTCTCAAAAAAAGCGGTTCGTGATGTTCTCTTTGCTTACAATTATACTTTTACATATAAAAAGGCTGCAAATTCATTAGATACAATGACACTATTTCCTCTTCCAAATAATATTACCTTACCCAATAAAATTCTTTATCCGGGAACAATAGGCTATTACAAATCAGCAAATCCTTCAAATTATAATGATTCAATTAATTACTGGCTTGAACACGATTTTCAAAATGGATTCGGATATAATTACTGTTATCTATCCCATTTGAAACGAGCAGCAAAGTTTCAGAAAGATCATCCTGAAATTATATTTGCAGCAGGAACACAGATCCATAGTTATGAGAATCCTTTTGCAGATTTACACCCTGTCCCTGAACAATCATTACGTGAACCAACGAACGAAGAAGTAAAATTACAGGATTATCTTGCTCTGTGCTATGGAGCAAAAGCAATTCTTCAGTATTCTTTCTATTCTACTGTCTCTCACGACACAACCGGAACTAAAAATTATTATGCATGGGGTATGAAAGGTTTAGACACAAATGATTATTGGACAAACAACATGAGAGATACAAATTATTACGGGCAGCGGAAGTTTGAAACACTTGCCGTTCTCAATAATAAACTGAAATATATGGCAAAGATTATGTATGAAGATAATAAGCTTAAATGGGATGAATCAAGAACAATAAACAGAGACGTGAACGGAGCAAATTTTAAATTTATATCCGGATTGAATTCTTATTACAGAGATCCTTATAACAATTGGAACCTGACAAGCGGGAATGCAGATATAAAAAAGTATTGGGAGATAGGAGCTTTTACAAATGAGACTGCCGGTAATGACGGATCAACATACTTTATGCTGGTAAATAAAAGATGCACACCGGAAATAAATAGTTCGGGCGATGTCCGAACTGTAAGATTATCTTTCAATGCTTCCGACCCTGCACTTGCAGGCTTTAATAACTGGAAGATTACGAATGCCGGTGACTCCATTTCAACTTCTTCAGTTATATTTGATAAGAATAACTCAAACGGTGTAGTTTTTCCGGAAGAATTTATGCCGGGAGAAGCCAAGCTTTTGAAACTCACACCGGTTATGAAAGTTGGAGGAACGCTTGCGGGAAATGAATTAGTAAGCGGTATGGCTTTTAACTGCTTGGGAACAGTTTATAATGCAGGTTATAATATTAAACTGACCGGTGTAACGATTAATTTTGATTCGACTGCGGGAATTAAGATGAACAGCGGGAAGCTTCAGATAGGAAATATCACTTCTGAGAATTTCAGCACGATAAGGTTAAATCTGAAGGGAATGCCGGGTAAAAAATGGAACGGAATCGAATGTAATAATTCAAGCTTTGCTTATTTTAATCAAGTGGACTTTAATGATCTAAAAGATACAATTACAGTTTTAACTTCCACAAATACTGATACACTTGTCTGCCAGAACTGCAGGTTCTATTGCGCCCAAAATACTATAAATCATCCTTCAGGAGTAAATATAGTAACGGGAGATAAAAGACCTTCAAATAACTCTTTTATTTCTTCAATATTTAATATGTCGGCATCATCACCATATGCGATCAACATGGCTTCAATTGGCGCGAACAGATCAAGTTTTTATATGAGCTATGTAACGATCTCTCCCGGCGGTACTAATACTGCCGGTAATGGAGTGATCCTAAGTGGTTGCAATGCTATAATAAAAAATAGCAATTTCACTGGCTATATGAATTCGATAATTTCTTCATCAAGCGATATTCACTTATTGAGCAATTATTTTAAAAGCTCCGGAACATCATCAGCTCTAACCGGAAATTCATATTCAAATTTATACCTGGCTGCAAATGATAAAATTGCATTGGGAGGGAATAATATATTTGATTATAGTTCTTATTCCTCTTCTATGAAAAATATTCATATAGATGTTTCGACATTTGATATGTGGGGAGGCAGCAATAAGTTCTATATAGATACAGTAAATAATACCAGCAATTATCATATAGATGGTACATTTAACTATGACCGTGAACCCAGCTCAGAGGATATAGATCTGGGAGGAAATTGTTTTTATCATGGGAATCAAGCTTCAAATTTCAATCCAATTACTCCCTTATGTAATTTACATGATGCAGTGGGAAATCCAATTTCAATACTTTACGAACCATCTCCTGCTTGCGATCCTGTAGTTTTCGGAGAAGTGGATTTTATAGATAATATGGGTGCTGAAGTAATAGACACTGTTTACAATGTTGACGCTTATGAAGGGGGCGGCGGTGGTGGAATGGGAAGTGGAAAAAGTGAAGCAAACAAAAACGCTTCAGGCAGCATAGCTAATAAAGAGATTAAGCAAACGAGCGGAGCTGCATTTAAACTTCATTCTTCCATTGAGGTCTCCTACCGCAAACATAATCTTGATAGCGTATTTAATAAATGCTATTTATATCTAGACACTTATTTTGATTCAACAGGAACATCGAATGCAATTACAAGATTATATAGTTCTACAGCCGAACTTGATAAGAAGCATCCGCTTATAGGACAAAGCAGGATGACATTACTAAAATCTTATTATGAAGGTCTTATTCTATCACATTCTGATAATGAGAAAATAGTAAAAATGCTATTTTATTATATACAAAAAGCTAAAATAGCATTGAGAGATTATGACGGGGCGATGTCCGGACTTCAGCAAATAATGAACCAGAATCCATATTCATATGAAGGACTTATTGCAAGCTGGGATTATATGTCAGCTTATGTTCAGAGCTTGGATTCCTCCGGCGGCGGAGGTGGTGGAAAAAATTATTCGTCTTCCCCGAAAGCTTCTATCGGGGATCCGGAAAATCAAAATTTAGACTGTAAAGATGAATTTATCTCAGACAATAGTGATGACCCATATACAAAATCCAAGCAGCCTGTTATACGTGATGACTTTGATAAAAAGAAATATAATGAAGATCAGAGAAAACAGATAACAAAATCGATCATTTCAGCTTTTACAAAAACAAAAAAGACAGCAGACGATGAGATAAAACAGTTAAAAGATGATGCGGATCACGGAAGTAAAAAAGCTATTCAATTGCTTGAAGAGAAAAAGGTGTTGAAAGAATCTGTGAAAATTAAGAAACCTTCAACTAATATTCAGCTATTGCAGATATTAAACTCTGACATTAAGAAAGTATTTCATAAGGAAGGCATTATAGATGGAAAAGATGCTAAAAAACCCCTCTCAATAATTCCATTGGAGTATAAGCTAAATCAAAATTATCCGAATCCGTTCAATCCGGTTACAAAGATCAGCTTTGAAATTCCAAATGATTCGAAAGTGAAGCTTATAGTTTATGATATGCTTGGAAGAGAAGTTACAACATTAATAAATGATGAAACAAGACAAGCCGGAAAATATATAATGGAATTTAATGGTCAGGCATTTGCTAGCGGTGTTTATTTTTATCGCATAGTAGCTCAGGGTGGTGATCAGTCATTTGTTCAGGTAAAGAAGATGGTGCTTGTGAAGTAAGAATAATTGATTTATAGATTAAATTAAGCCCGCTATTCGAAAGATTAGCGGGTTTTTTGTTTGTCTCAAAATTAGAATATTAATCTTAAAGAGCCTGTAATTCAGGTTTCACCTTTTCAAATTTTTGGATATTTGTCAATTGATAATGGCCAGTAGTCACTCCGTTATATTTATAAGATTTTTAAAAATTACGATTACTTCATATACCTACTTAAAGTGTTTCTTTATACCCTGTGGTTAAATTATTGTATTTCAATATACCTGTAATATATATGGCTTATTGCCTTTTTTCATTTCCTGAAAACAAGTATATTTTATGCGATATTAAGTCAGTTTTCTATCTTCTAACCGATACTACCATATATATGCATGGATTTTTGACTTTAATTTGTCATTTATTTTGACTATGCTTGTATTGCTTTTTAATTCACATTTATAATTCAACTATTTTTAGTTTTACTTCATTTTTGTTACGTTTTTTCCAGTTTTCTTTCTTTTAAATACTCTTTTTAACTTTAAATATATAGATTCCCTCTTTTTTTTACGGGAATCCGGATCTGCCCCGTTTATTAATGGGTTCATTAACTCTTTTCATTTTAACTCAGGAGTTAATTCTGATATATTTTCTTTAATACAATTTCTGACAGTAAATAATTCTGGTTGTATAGCAGGGTTTCTTTATGCCTGCTAAGCTTTTTTTTTGCTGAAAAATGATGCCGGCGGTTCTCCTCGTACTACTGTTGGAACCGAACTGTAAAAAGTTCGTCGGATCATCTGAGACAGACACGAAACGCCCTGTAAGCCGTATGGAAGGTTTGGATACTCCTCAGCAGCCGATAATTAACAATACAATCATTCTTATTTATAGTTGGTTATTGTAACGTTTACATCCTCGCGGGAGCTGTCTTCGGGCACAGGCAAAATATGCCTGCTCTTCCCGGTCCTGAGACGGTCTGGAAGATCTCCCAAGAATTCACTTATGGTGTATTTTCAAACAGAGATGTAAGACCTAACGGCATTCGAATTAGCCCAACGCGTTGTGAGATAGTCCGTATTTAAGTTTCACCGTTTGTCATCCCGCACTTGATGCGGGATCTATTCATTCGGGGATCCAGAGTTTTTCAAAACTCTCGTTCCTATGCTCCAGCGTGGGAACGTTAGTACTTCAAAACTCTCATTCTTTAGTGTACACTCGTATTTTTTTATCGGGTGTTATTATTGGGAATGTTTCATACGGATGTGTCAGGCTTGTAGCGGGGTAGTATAACTTAAAGGTATTTCATGACGGTTGAAATTTTCACCCTTCAACATTAAGCCGTCATTAGCTAAAAAGGGTGCGGGGGTGACTAATGTCTTTTTTATCCTTCCGTTAATAATTAAAAATAATTCATGACATAAAAATATACTTTTTTATATTGTCATTCCGGAGTTTACCCTCGAATGCTTTTATCGGGGGAAAGCAGGGGGCACCCTCAGGGTCATCCCGAAATTCCGCAAAGCGGGTCAATTCCTCCATGGGATATCTATATCCTCATGAAGGCATTTCTATATTTAATACAAACTTTGCGCCTTAGCGAGCTTAGCGTGCAAACATTTTCCTTAACTAAAACCTTTGCCTATGTACAATCCGTTTTTAACAAACAAAAAACCAAAGTTCACTGAAAAAATAAAAAATGCAACTAAGATCCGTCGTAAACTACTCTCCCTTCTTGGTCCTGATGATGAAGTTCTAGATAGTACAATGATCGAAATTCCTAAGATACCTTACAAGCGCACCCGCAAAAAACAATCACGTAAACGGAAATCCGTCGTGATAAATAAATCACAATTTTAGAAGCGAAAAACCTTTCACCATATTTATTGTTTGTTGAAATGACTATGATATTTTCATAATTACTAATATAATATAACTGTTAAAGGAACTTAACATTAAGTTACTGAATTTAACAATAAATGCTGTACTGCAGGCATATGTGAATCAATTTCTGAGCAAACTAATTTTATTGATGACCCGTAATTTACTTTTATTATCTCTTCTGATATTCCTATCACTGAATTTATTCAGCAATGCTGCATTTTCACAGGAGGACAGCACGTATCATAATGGTATGCTGGATTCACTTAAAGCAGAACGCGACTGGTTTGATTCAGTAAATACAGCTAAGAAAGATTCACTTGCCTTAGTTCACAAATCAGATCCGGAAAGCAGTCCATCCGTTCTTCCGGTTGTTTATGGAGTTGCAGGATTTCTATACTTATTCAATCCCATAGTACTTCTTGAAAATGATAAAATAGTCGCAGGGATAACTAAAGAGATCTCAGTCGGTTTTGGTGATTTTGGAGAGAACAGAATTTCGTTTGAATACTCATTTCTTTTCAGGCAAAGCGCTAAGAGCCATTACAGGATCTCTGCCAAGCATGACTTTCTTCTTGATAAAGATATAAAGCCAACAAATTTACTTCAAGCTGTTACTGTCGTTAGCTTGGGCGCAGGTTATTTTACTGATCTGAGTTATAGCGGTATATTTCCTGAAGTGAGCTATGGATTTTCAATAAGAAATAATAAGCTGCTTTTATATCCTCATATTAAACTAAGATATACTTTCATATTTGCAGGAGATACAGGTAAATCAAACATTCTTGATCTTTCTCTGGGATTTATGGTAGGGATCGCTAATCCATTCATTAAATCTAAAATAAGGCGAAAGTATTAATTGAAACATATTCCTAAGAAAATACAGACGTTCTTCATAGCTGCTGCTAATATGGCATCGTTTGCCAGACTATATTTTGTTGAACTGATAAAACCTCCGTATGAATTTAATGAATTCATAAAACAATTTTACTTTATCGGTTATAAATCATTACCGCTTGTAAGTATTACAGGATTTATAATCGGATTAACTCTTGCTCTACAGTTAAAACCTACGCTTTCAAAATTCGGCGCAGACTCGCTTATTCCTCAGATGCTTGCAATAGCAATTGTCAGAGAAATTGGTCCTGTTATAATTGCTCTTATATGCGCAGGAAAGATGGGATCAGGAATAGGTGCAGAGCTTGGCTCTATGAAAGTTACTGAGCAGATAGATGCCATGGAAGTTTCTGCTTTGAATCCTTTTAAATATTTAGTTGTATCACGTATTACAGCAACGATGATAATGGTGCCGCTTCTTATAATTTATTC
>JBBRMY010000062.1:0-13888 GCA_038230595.1 Ignavibacteria bacterium | reverse complement strand
GACGATGATGGTAATGGTTATATAGATGATTATCATGGATGGAATTTTCTTGGAACAACAGAAGGATTAAGCCTTGAAGCCACAAGAGAAATGGTGAGATTAAGAAGACTTGGTACGCCTGTAACAGATACTTACTATAAAACTGTAATGGACAAGATAAATACTGACAAAGAAGAAACTATAGGAGTAAGAGATGGCGTTATCTCAACTTTAACTCAGGTGGAAGATGCTGAAAAAGTTTTGAGATCAGGAAACTACCCTGTAAAAAGGGCTGAGCTTTCTAAAATTACAAGTACTCTTTCAGGTAAATATAAAGATGCTGCAAATACCATTATGACAACTTATCTGTTGTTCGGTATGGATAAGGACCAGCTTGTTGACGTCAGAGATGAATATATAAAGAAAGCAAAAGTTCTGTATGATACTACAGATACTTATAAGCTTATTGGAGATGATCCGAATAATTTAAGTGAAAAAGGTTATGGAGATAACCAGTATAATAAGCATCCTGAAAAGCATGGTACTCACGTATGCGGAATAATCTGTTCAAATATCCCTACAATAGGACAGGCACCTTTTGTAAAATTTATGACATTAAGAACTATTCCTGACGAAGGGGATGAAAGAGATAAAGATGTTGCAAATGCTATCAGATATGCAACAGATAATGGAGCTGATGTTATAAACATGTCAGCGGGAAAATATTTCTCACCTAACCCAGAATACGTAATTGAAGCAATGAAATATGCAGAATCTAAGAGTGTTGTTTTTGTCAGCTCTGCCGGTAATGAAGGCTCTGATATTGAGCAGGTAATAAATTATCCGAGAAAATTTGTTATGGATAATGGGTCAATAAATTATTTTTCTAATCTGATAGTAGTTGGCTCAAATTCCTGGATGAAGACCTGGAATTCTGCAAAAGATCCAAATAATGATAATTCTGATTATGATCTTCTTGCTTCATTCTCTAATTATTCGGGAAAGATAGTTGATGTTTTTGCACCTGGTGTTCAGATAAGATCAACTGTTCCCGGAGGAAAATTTGAATATTTAAGTGGTACCAGTATGTCATCTCCCGAAGTCACAGGAATAGTTGCAATATTAAAAGCATATTTCCCGGACTTTACTGCTTCAAGGATAAAAGCAATTATTGATGAATCAGCAAGAAAATATCCAGGGCTTATGGTAAAAGTCAGAGGAAAGAATTCTAAAGTTGCTTTTTCTTCCTTATCAAGATCAGGTGGAGTAATAGATGCCTATAAAGCATTTGTTTTGGCTGCGGGGATTTCTTCAAAGTAGATATTAATAATATTTAAATTCTGAATTTAAAATAAAAAAAGACCTGTAAGATTTTTCTTACAGGTCTTTTTGTTTAGAAAGCGATAATTTACTTTAAACTTATTTTATTTTTTGTGAACCATCAGGCTGATAAGTATACTTGAAAGTATAGTATCTGAAGTTCAGAGGATTTGGATTTGGTTGAGGATTTGAATCCTTGTAATAACTTAGAATCTGAACTTTTGCATATTTGCCATCACCTGTTCTTATTATTAATGTCCTTGTAAGGATCGGATTTACAATATTATTAACAAAATCATAAGAGTACCAGCCATTACCTGATCCCGGAGTAATTGCAAGCTTAGTGGCAGTGGTATCAACTGCGAAAGGAAGAACAGGAACAACTGATATTGTGTCGAATGAAGCTGTATAGACTATTGCACCGCCTGAACCATATCTGATCCCGGCGCCGCCCGGTGTACTTCCATTAATTATGATCGTAGTATTTTTAAATGCAATATCCCATTTAAAATTTACAGTATCAACACCTGTAACAACTGAACTATCACTAAATCTGAAATATGTAAATTTGTTTGATGAATCAGCATTCGCAGGCAGGTTTTTTACTGTTCTGACAGTCAGGTCACCTGTGGGTACGTTAGGTTCTACAACTGTATTCGAGCATGAATAAAAAATAATCGCAAACGTAATAAGTAAATACGAGCTAAGCATTAATTTAATTCTTTTTTGCATCTGTGTTTTTTATTTTATTTTTTGTTATTTGGTTAAAACTTATAGTTAAAAGAAGAGTAAATTATCCTTCCGGGGAGTTCGGGACTTATATCGGGGTTTGTATGGTCAAAAATATTATCAATTCCGAACAGGATAGAAATATTTTTTAGAATCTGATGTGATATAGAAGTATTCCATAACAAATATCCCGGAGCATATTCGTTATCGTCATCAAGTATTCCGTTGCCATTTTTATCAGCAAACCCATATCTTCCTTTAAGAACTGTTCTAATTGTAAAAACTGTTTTAAGCTTTTCTGAATCATAGCTGAGTTTAACAATTCCTGACTGTTTTGAACGGTTTAGCAGTCCTCCGTATTCTGAAAGCTGAACCGGTCTTACAACTCCTGTGCTTCCGACCTTATAGATAGTGCCATTATTAATCGCATCTATTATATCTTTATCTTTAGCTTCAAGATACTGGTATCCAAGACTTACATTAAATCCTTTAACCGGCTGAAGGTTGAAATTTGCTTCAACGCCTTGTGTATAAATTCTATTCAGATTAAAATATGTAAATACCTGTTGACCATTCGTTTTTGAAGCAACCGGTAAAACTTCGATCAGGTCTTTTATATCATTTCTGAAAAAATTAACCTCTGTGGAAATCTGCTTTATAGGACTTACAGAAAGATCTATATTAAAAGCCTGTGAATTTTCAGGTTTGATCTGAGATATAGTTGATGGATCAATGAGAACTTTTGCGATCTCTCCATTGTCAATTAATTTTTGAAAGGATGGAATAAATCCTGTTGTTCCGAAAACTGAATATCCGACCTGTGGATTTGTGAAATTCAGGTATAGCTGTTGAAAAGAAGGCGCTTTGAAACCGGTACCGAATGAGCTTCTTAATCTAACAGTTTTAAATGGTTTATAGAGTATGGAAAGCTTCGGGCTTAACTTACTTGAATAGTCACTGTTATCATCGTATCTCGCGCCTGCAGTGATATTAAGATTTAGCAAAGGAGTAAATTCATTCTGCAGATAAATAAATTTATTGTTCTGGCTTTTGCCTCCTTCGTATATCCGGTCAGCTTTTACATTGTCAAAAGAAATTCCGCTTCCGAGAATAGTTTTATTATATCTTAAATAATCCGCTTCAAGCAAAACTTCCGCTTTTGAATATGTTTGCTGAAATTTATCTTCGTTATATAAATTGCCGGATGACTGTTCAGTAATTTTATTACTGTAATCGTAAAATGTATTATAAAATTTTGTCTGAAGCTTTAGCTTGCTGCTGAATCTTGTATTCAGAATAAGAGAGTTATTATAATCCTGAAGTGAAGTTTTCTCATCATAATTGCTTGCGCCATTTACAAGACGTGCAATGTCAGAAGTTTTTTGATTGAAAAATCTTGAATTCAGCTCAAGGCTTATATTATCTGTAAGCCAGTATTTTAAAGTTGGATTAAGCGTAAAGTTATCGTACGCTGCCCCTGTTCTGGTTGAAGAACCCTGGAAAACACTATATCCGCTTGACCTGTTATAGTCTGCAAAAGCATATATTGAAAATCTATTCTTAATATATTCAAGATCTGTATTAAGTTCTGAAGTATTAAATGTTCCGAACCTTGCATTAAAGCTTGAGCTGAATTTGTTTTTTGGAGTTTCTGTAATAATGTTAATAACGCCTGCAAGAGCTTCGCTGCCATATAATGAAGATGAAGGACCTTTGACTATTTCGATCTGCTTTACATTCGCAAGATTTATTCTTGAAAGATCAATTGTTCCGCCATTTCTTCCGACCAAAGGCTCGCCGTTAATCAGGATCAATGAATAAGCAGGATCTAAACCCTGCATCTGAACACCTGAATAAAGAAAATTAGTAATACTAATGCCCGTTTGTTCTTTAAGTATGTCATCCAGCTTTGAACTTCCCGAATGTTTAATTTCTTCTTTTGAGATGAGGTAAACGGGAATTGGCGAGTCGCCGGCTTTCTGTTCGGTTCGAGTAGCTGTGACGATAGTGGAGTCTAAATGATACTCTTTAAGAGAATCATTTGAAGAGTTTATTGGATTTTGAGCAAACGTGAAGCTTATTGCAGAAAATGCAAAAATCGTGTAAAATATGAATTTTATGATCATATGTAACTATCGTCCCACTCTAAAATTGTCAAAATTTAATAGAATTTCAATTCTGATATTTTGGTATTTTTCCGGCATTATACTCCTCTAATCCATTGTTAATCAGAGGATAAATACGTATATTTTTATTCGTATATTTTTTATAAAAGTTATATTAATTTGAAATAAGTCTGAGCTTAGAATGACCGGCAGAATTGATATTTTTAATCAATTCTGTTTTTATTTAAATGGTCTATGATAATATCACGGGATCCTGAAGATATAGAGTTTGATAAAAACAGTGCTGTAACAGTTGGCACATTTGACGGCGTTCACATTGGTCATCAGCAGATATTTGATGAGTTAAACAAGATCAAGAAAGAAAAAGGATGCAGAACAGTAGTAGTAACATTTGATCCGCACCCCCAGATAGTTCTTAAAAATAAAGAAACAAAAATAAAGCTTTTATCTTCCACAGAAGAAAAGCTTAAGCTCTTTGAAAAAGCAGGCATTGATGTTGCCCGAATAATTGAATTCACAAAGGATTTCTCCTCCACTCCGGCAAAAGATTTTTTTGAAAATTATATAATCAGAAAAACCGGCATAACCGATCTTGTTATAGGTTACGATCATCACTTTGGAAAAAACAGAGAAGGAAGCATAGAAACCATTTTTGAGCTTTCCGATAAATATGGATTCAAGGTTCATAAAGTTGATGAATATACTTTAGATGCTGAGGTAGTAAGCAGTACTTTGATCAGGAATTTTCTTTTATCTGGTGAAATATCTAAAGCAAATCTACTTCTTGGAAAGTATTATTCTCTAACTGGAAAAGTTATTGGGGGCTTTAAAAGAGGACGGGAACTCGGTTATCCTACTGCCAATATTGAAGTTGAAAATGAGTATAAGCTCATTCCTGGAAATGGAATTTACGCAGTAAGATGCAGGGTGAGAAATGAGATATATTTTGGAATGATGAGTATTGGATTTAATCCAACCTTCAAAGATGTAAATAAGAAAAGCGTCGAAGTAAATATTTTTGATTTTGATCAGGAAATTTACGGAGAAGAAATAACAGTAGAGTTCATAAATTTTATAAGAAATGAAGAAAAGTTTGGATCAGTTGAAGAGCTGATACAAAAAATAAATACAGATAAACAAAAAACTTTAAACATAATAAATAAATTACATGTTAACTAAAGAACAAAAAAACGAAATTGTTACCAAATTTGGCAACAATGACAAAGATTCAGGAAAGTCCGAAGTACAGATCGCAATTCTTACAAAAAGAATAAACGATCTTTCAGCTGATCATTTCAGCCTGTTCAAAAAAGACAATCACTCAAGAAGAGGATTGCTTAAAATGGTAGGTAAAAGAAGAAAGCTGCTGAAATATCTTGAGAATAAAGATATCACAAGATACAGAACAATAATTAAAGAACTGAACATCAGAAAATAATTCTGATTTTTTTGACATAAATTCCCGGAAGGGAATTTTGTCTTTATACATTAAAATAGTTACAGAAAGGATATGAGTTGATAGTAAAAACACTTGAGCTCGGCGGAAAAACCTTAAAGCTCGAAACCGGAAGATTTGCTAAGCAGGCAAACGGAGCAGTAATGATCTCCTATGGCGACAATTATGTATTATGTACCGCAACAGCTAAGCCGGATGTAGCCCCGGGGCAGGATTGGTTTCCGTTGAAAGTTGATTATAAAGAAAAAGTATCTTCAGTGGGAAGAATTCCCGGAGGCTTTTTCAAAAGAGAAGGAAGACCATCTGAGAAAGAGATATTATCTTCAAGGCTGATAGACCGCCCAATAAGACCGATGTTCCCAGACGGTTTCTTCAATGAAGTTGAGATCATAGCAGGAGTTTATTCAGCTGATGGTGAAAATGATACTGATGTTCTTGGAACTATCGGATCTTCAGCAGCACTTCTTATTTCCGATATACCATTCGATCTTGCAGTTACAGAGGTCAGAGTAGGAAGAGTTAACGGAGAATATAAATTAAATCCTTCACATAAAGAGCTTGAAGAAAGTGAATTTGATATAGTTGTTGCAGGAACAGAAGATTCTGTTCTGATGGTTGAAGGAGAATGCAAAGAGATATCAGAAGAAGTTTTTCTTGATGCCGTAAAGTTTGCTTTAAAACATATTACTGAAATCTGTAAATTCCAGATGGAATTTGCTAAAGAAGCAGGAAAGCAAAAGCAGCCGATAACTGAGAAGATCGTATTCGAACAGTTGGAAAAAGAAATTCATGATCATTATTATGAAAAAATTAAAAAGCTGACTGCTACAATTCTTACTAAAGAAGAAAGACATTCACAGCATAAAGAGCTTTCAGGCAGCATTGTTGAAGCACTGAAAGAAAAATATCCTGATAATGAAAAGCACATGCATACAGTAATGCATGACATTCAGTATGAAGTTATGAGAAGCATGATCCTTGATGATAAAAAAAGATTAGATGGAAGAAAAACAACTGATATAAGGGATATTACATGCGAGATCGGCGTTCTTCCAAGAACACACGGTTCTGCTTTATTCACAAGAGGACAGACACAGAGTTTAACTACAGTTACTCTTGGTACAAAATCAGATGCACAGCTTATCGAAGGATTAAAAGATGAGTTCAAAAAAACATTTATACTTCATTATAATTTTCCTGCATTTTCTACAGGTGAAGTAGGCGGAAGACCGGGACCGGGAAGAAGAGAAATAGGTCACGGAAATCTAGCTGAACGATCCTTAAAAGGAATGGTGCCTGCGGATTTTCCTTACACTTTGAGAATTGTTTCTGATGTACTTGAATCGAATGGTTCATCTTCAATGGCAACAGTCTGCGCAGGATCACTTGCTATGATGGAAGCCGGAGTTCAGATGAAAAAATCAGTTGCAGGAATTGCAATGGGTCTTATAAAAGAAGGCGATAAGATCGCTATTCTATCTGATATACTTGGAGATGAAGATCACTTCGGTGATATGGATTTCAAGGCAGCAGGAACAACTGAAGGTATTACAGCAATTCAGATGGATATTAAGATAAGAGGTATTTCAATGGATATTATTGAAAAAGCTCTTGCCCAGGCAAAAGACGGAAGACTGCACATACTTGGAATTATGGACAAAACAATTTCTGAAACTAAATCAGAAATGTCTCCTTATGCACCAAGACTTTATACATTAATGATACCAACAGATATGATCGGCACAGTTATCGGTCCTGGTGGAAAAATGATCAGGAGTATAGTTGCAGACAGCGGAGCTGAAATAGATATTGATGATTCAGGTAAGCTAACAGTTGCTGCAATCAATGAAGAAAGTGCAGAGAAGGCTTTAAGAGTTATAAGAAAGCTTGTTGAAATTCCTGAGGTCGGAAAAGTTTATGACGGTACTGTAAAATCTATAAAAGATTTCGGAGCATTCGTTGAAATTTTACCGGGTAAAGAGGGACTTCTTCACATCTCTGAAGTTGATCACAAGAGACTGAAAAAAGTAGATGAAGTTTTAAAAGTTGGTGAAGCAGTAAAAGTAAAGCTGATAGGATTTGAAGATAATGGAAAGTTCAAGCTAAGCAGAAAAGCTTTGCTCCCAAAGCCTGAATCAACAAGACCTGAAGCACCAAAAACTGAAGCACCAACTACAGAAGCATAAAGAAAGCTCATTTCCCCGAATGTTTTCATCGGGGATCCAGTGCCTTAATATTATTTGTATTTAAAACACGACCAATATGAAATACGAAATTGACAAGCAAAAAGACCAGACAATATTCAAGCTTCAAAGCAAGGTGCTTGATCATTCTATAGCTGCTGATTTTAAGACTGAGCTAATATTTTTACAAAGAGAGATCGATAACCAATTCATAATTGATCTTGAACATGTAACAAAAGTTGACAGCTCCGGATTATCTTGTCTTCTGCTTGCAGAACGTCTTGAAAGAGAAAAGAATAAGAAGTTAATACTTCAGAATATTCACAAAGGTGTTCTCGATATAATGAAAATTGCTAGACTTGATACTGTTTTTGATATAAAATAATTTACATACATTTTACTTATATTAAAGCTTTATGCAGTCTCTGCATAAAGCTTTTTTTTTAAAAAGAAAACTGTCTTCCCCGAATGCTTTTATCGGGGATCCCGGCAATGAAAGTAAGAATGAAAGACGACTTTATTAAAATATGTCCCTCAACCGAAGTTTACAATCGGCGTGGAAGATCTTTTCCGCTCGATGAGGAAACTGAGATTGCCTTATTCAAGGTTGAGGGAAAGATATATGCAGTTGATAACGTTTGCCCTCACAATCATACTCCTCAGATGTTTGATGGTTACATTGAAGATATGTATGTTGCATGTCCTATACATGGATTCAGATTTCATCTGGAAACGGGTGAGCAGCCAACAAAACTTGGGTGCAAGCTGAGAACTTTCGAGACAAAAATAATTGATGAATTCGTTTACGTAAAAAAGCCTGCTAAAAAACTTTTTAACTTCCATTTCTGATGCTTCGCTCAGAACTTACTGCTAATATAAAAAAGATCTGCCTCTCACACGGCTTCCTGAAAGCTGGTGCTGCTAAAGTAGAAGAGCTTTCGAAAGAAAAAATTTATCTCGAGAAATGGCTTTCAGAAAAAAAGAATGCTGACATGGATTGGCTTTCTAATCCTGAGAGTGTTGAAAAACGAATAGACCCAACAAAATTAACAAACGGTAAGGATATCAAGTCTGTTATATCCCTGGCATATCTTTACGATACACCTTTTGAGCATTCTGAAGACCCAAACATTCCAAAAGTTTCCCGATATGCATGGGGCAAGCGGGACTATCATAAAGTATTAAAGAAAATATTAAAAGAAGTATGCGCTGAAATAGTGCTGCTCGATCCTTCTATAACAACCAGAGCATATGTTGATGACGGACCTGTAATGGAAAAAGTATGGGCACAAAAAGCAGGGATTGGCTGGCAGGGAAAGCATACGAATATTCTGAACAAAGACTATGGAAGCTTTTTCTTTTTATGCGAAATATTTATAAATAAGGAATTAGAGTACGATGAACCGGTTGAAGATCTTTGTAAGTCATGCAGATTGTGCCTTGAGAGCTGCCCTACAGGAGCTATCTACGATGAGTATAAGCTCGATGCTAACCTTTGTATATCATATCAGACAATTGAGAACAGGGGAGATATCCCGGATAAAATTGATCTCAATGGTTGGGTTTTTGGTTGTGATATTTGCCAGGATGTTTGTCCTTACAACTCTGCAAAGATATTCACATCAAACGACAATTTCTTTCCCCGAAATGAATTGCTTACAAACAACTATGAACAAAACCTTCAAATGACTGAAGAAGAATTTAATAAATTCTTTGAAGGAACACCCGTAAGAAGAACAAAATTTGCAGGATGGAAAAGAAATTTGTCAAAAAATAAAACGATTTAGTGGAACCGCATTGCCATTTGACTCCAGATTTATTAAGGATAAAAAATGAAATTATAATTACATCTAAACAGGTTAATAATATAAACTTGTTCGTATTTAGAAATCGGCTTTTGTTTAAAATTTTTTCAAGTGGAAATAAATTAATAATAATTTTTAATTTTATAAAGTTTAGATGTTCTCTACATTAAAAAAAGCAAAGCTGTTTGCTACCGGATTGTTCGTGTTTATGATGTTAGTTTTCATAATTAGCATCATTCTTGAAAAAAACTATCCATTCTTCTCATATTTGAAAGCATTCTCCGAAGCAGCTATGGTTGGAGCATTAGCAGACTGGTTCGCTGTTACTGCTTTGTTCCGTCACCCTCTTGGAATCCCTATACCTCATACTGCAATTATTCCTCATAATAAGGACAGAATTGGAGTGAGTCTTGCTTCATTTGTCAGAGAGAATTTTCTTACAGAATCAGTGATCAAAACCAAGCTGATAAAGATAAATATTTCTGAAAAGATCGCGGAAAAGATCTCAGATGAAAAGTTAGTGCGAAGTATTCTTGAAAAAGTTGCTGTCTATATTCCATCCTTTATTCAAAAGCTGGAAGATTCCGATGTTAAAAAGTTTTTTCAGGATAACATTATTGATAGATTAAAAAAAATTGATCTCTCAAGCTTTGCCGGGGATATTCTTGGATTTGTTTTTTCTAACGGAAAGGACAGACTAATATTTACAGAGCTTGTAGATGTTGCCTTTAATTTATTGCATAACAATAAGGATAGTTTAAAGGAGCTTATAAAGAAAGAATCTCCTTGGTGGGTCCCGGGAGTTGTGGATTCTATGCTTTATAAAAAGCTTATAACAAAGATAGAAGATTTTCTATATGAAATGAAATCAAATGAGAATAGTGAGAACCGTGAAAAGATCCTTTTTAAAATTCAGCAGTTTATTTCAGATCTTAAAACATCACCTGAGTTTAAATTAAAAGGAGAAGAAATAAAGCAAAAGATATTCAATGATGACACCATAATGAGTATTCTTGATAAGCTGATCTCTGACTTTAAAGTTAAAATATTAAATGATCTCTCATCAGAAGATTCATTTATTAAATCTAAAGTATGCTCATTTATCGTATCTATAGGAAAGTCCTTTAAAAAGGATATAGCTTTGCAAAATAAATTTAACGACTGGGTAATTTCTTTTTCAGTAAATATATTGACATCAAATGCTGAGTCGATCAGCTCAATAATCTCAGAGACATTTTCGTCCTGGGATCCTGATGATGTTTCGAATAAGGTTGAAGAACAGATCGGAAAAGACCTGCAGTTCATAAGAATTAATGGTACGTTAATAGGCGGAATAGTGGGCTTAACTATATACCTCATTTCATGTATATTTTAAAAGCTGCAATATTATGGAACATATTGGTCTTTGAACTAATATAACAGATATACTATTTTCATTCATATAACGAAAAATTAAAGCATGACTCTCTTTACCTTTTTCTTTAAATAAAGAAAGGTAATCAAATGGAAGTACAAAACAGAAATATGTCTATAGCAAAAAATAAGATTTT
The DNA here is from genome assembly GCA_038230595.1 of Ignavibacteria bacterium. Taxonomy (GTDB): domain Bacteria; phylum Bacteroidota; class Ignavibacteria; order Tepidaquicellales; family Tepidaquicellaceae; genus JBBRMY01. The sequence continues at coordinate 2,740 of JBBRMY010000062.1, read as the reverse complement.
ATGGGTAGACGATGAAATAGAATTATTGAAGTCAAATATAATGTTCCTTAAGCAAAAGGGATATAATGTAGATGAAGCTAATAATGGTGAAGATGCGTTAACATTGGTAAAGAATAAGGATTTTGATCTTGTGTTTCTTGATGAGATGATGCCTGGTATTGGCGGTTTAAAAACATTAAGTGAATTAAAAGAGCTCAGACCTTCTTTACCTGTTGTAATGGTTACTAAAAATGAGACCGAAAGCCTCATGGAAGAAGCCATTGGAAGTAAAATAACAGATTACCTCATAAAGCCTGTTAATCCTAATCAGGTTCTCCTTGTTTGTAAAAAAATCCTCGAATCCAAGCGATTAACTGGAAGCCATGCATCCCGTGATTATATTCAGGAATTCAATTCTATTTCGGCACAGCTTTATAATCAACCCGACTGGAAAGAGTGGACTGATATTCATTCAAAAATGACCAACTGGGAAATGGAGCTTGATGCTCATAAAGACCTTGGACTAAAGCAGACAATTGCAGACCAGAGAAGAGAGTGTAATGTTGAATTTTCAAAATATGTAGAAAAGAATTACATTAAATGGGTTAATTTCCCTGAAGAAAAGAACCGCCCTGTACTTTCCAACGAAGTTGTTGAGAAATTTGTAATACCTGAGATCAATGAAAAGAATAAATCAGTTTTCTTTTTTGTGATCGATTGCATGAGGCTCGATCAATGGATGGTTATGGAAAAATACCTGTATGATTATTTTTCTATTTCTAAAGATTATCATTATTCAATACTCCCTACTGCAACACCATATAGCCGTAATGCTATATTTTCAGGGTTGATGCCATCGGATATTGAAAAGCATTATCATGAAATATGGCAGAAAAATGATGATGATGAAAATAGCAAAAATAATTATGAAAAAGATCTGATGAATCTTTTGCTTGAAAGAAAAAAGATCAAGCTGAAGAACGATCTTAAGTATACTAAAATAATGGATTCAGATTTTGGAAGGGGAATTGAAAATAAGATCCTTTCATTCTGCAATAATCAGCTTAATGCAATAGTTATAAATTTTGTTGATATGATAGCTCACTCCAGAAGTGATTATGCTATTCTAAAAGAAATTGCACCGGACGAATCGGCATACCGTTCACTCACTGCATCCTGGTTCGAGCACTCATCTTTTTTTGGAATGCTGAGACAGCTTTCAACAAGAAAAGATGTAAAGATAGTTATCACTACTGACCATGGAAGCATAAGATGCCTTCACGGAGTAAAAGCTCTTGGTGACAGAGATACTTCGCCGAATCTAAGATATAAAGTTGGAAGAAATGTGAAATCTGACAGCAGAAATGCCATCTTTGTTAAAAATCCGGAAGACTTTAAGCTTCCAAAAAGAAATGGAATGGTAAGTTATATTATTGCAAAAGAGGATTTTTATTTTGTTTATCCGACGGATTATCATAAATATCTTTCTCAGTATAATGATACTTTTCAGCATGGAGGAATTTCGATAGAAGAAATGATCCTGCCGGTAATAACTCTCGAGCCTAAAAAATAATATTATAAAAATCACTCACGCTCCCATTCCTGTATTGGGAGCGATTTTATCCAATCTCTTTTCAGTTACAATCATTATTACTAATTCGTAATTTACTGCATGATATCAACTTCGTCTGAACAAACATTTCAATTTGGGAAAAAATATGCTTCAGAATTAAAACCGGGTGATGTTGTATTACTTGAAGGAGATCTTGGTTCCGGGAAAACACAGTTTGTAAAAGGTATATGTTCATTTTATAATGTTAAGGAAAATGTTAATAGTCCGACTTTTATAATAGTGAATGAATATACTCCTGAGCTTACATCAGAAGTGTCAAAAATATTTCACTTCGATTTTTATAGAATAAAAAATGTAAATGAATTGAAAGAGATCGGCTTTAATGAATATTTAAGAAATGATTCAATCTGCTTAATAGAATGGCCTGATATCATCCTGCCATTACTATCTGTTTCCCGGAAAGTGAATTTCAATCATTTATCAAATCCAAATGATCGTAATATTGAAATGAAATAATACTATTAACATTCTCTTTTTATATCTCTCAGGAACTGATCAAATCATTTATATTTTCAATTGAATTCTTAATTTGTAATTTAATTCATGAACATTCTCCTTCTCGATGCTTCTTCAGAAATTATTTCCTTTGCCTTTTCTTCAAATGGCGAGGTTATATTTCAGAATGAATTGAATAGCGAAAATAATGCAGATTTGTTAACTTATGAAGTTAAAAGCTGGCTAAAGAGTTCGGGAAAAAATTATGCTGATATTGATGCAGTTTCCCTTTCAAACGGACCCGGCTCTTTTACAGGTTTAAGAATAACTTCAGCTATTGCAAAAGGGATCTGTTATTCATTGAATAAGAAACTTCTTGAAGTAAATACTCTTGATATCCTTGCAAATTGCTTTGAACCGGATAAAAATATTTCAAAAATTATTCCACTGATCAGTTCTAATATGCGAACAGGTGAATTTTATTTCGCTGAATATATTTATAGTTCAGACGGGATGAAAAGAGTCAGCGATTACAGGATGGAAACGATCTCAGCAGTTGATAAAAGTGCTTTGCTAATTGCGCAGCCGAAAGTGTGCGCAACAAAGAGACATCTTGGGTGAAATAGCCTCGCAATGGATACGTTTGTTCGTGCCCCCCAAAACGCTGTTTGAATGTGGCAACCTCTGCGGTCG
>JBBRMY010000061.1:0-13949 GCA_038230595.1 Ignavibacteria bacterium | reverse complement strand
GATATTATAGTTGTTGGTGAAAACACCAACAACTGCGAGGTCACCCTTTTAGAAGTATCAACCTCATCAAATATAAAGCAAAAACTATCCGATGCATTTGCGTCGAACCCCTTTCCAAAAGGAGAGAGTTATGTATTATGGCTGTTGGTGAAAACACCAACAGCGGAGAGAATCATATCAGTGATTTAATTTTATCTTTGATTAGAAATTCGATATTATTTTAATCAATTTTTTTTAGTCCCTTTTCAGAGTAATTTTCCCACAATTCCATCATATAAGGGTTTGTTAATTCAAACTGATTAATTTTTATTTTAGAATTAAAACCTTTTGGGATTGGTGATTCTTTACTAACATATAAATTTAATGTATCGTTTACAAACTTGTAAAAAAAAGAATCCCCATGAAAAACTAAACTTTTAATACTATCAAGTTCCAAATCTTGATCTGACGAGGTTGATACAATTATTAACTTATTTGATGATAATCCCCATACCTCTTGTTTAATATAAATAGTTTCATTAAAATTCTCAGATACAATCTTTACTATCGTTATATCAGGTTGGAAACTTGAGAATATTAAATTTAAACATATTATGATAGCAAAAAGAATAATTCCGATTAAAATTAAAAATTTGATTGTTTTCACTTTACTTCAATTTCTTTTAATTTGCAAAACTCTCCTTTCCTTCTGATGGTTGTTGGTGGCGTTCCGATGGATCGGAACTAAAACACCAACAACGGCGAAAAGCGACCTGACGGGGGAAAAAACCTGTCAGGTCATTTCTATTTATCCTCCGAATAATTTCGCGACCAGGAATGCGGCAGCGGCGGCGAGGGCTCCGATTACCATTACTTTTACAGCTCCTTTAAACGGAGGCTGATCCGTTACCTTACTTTTATAATAACCAAACACAAATAAACAGATAAGCGTGACCACTGCGGAGATCTTTAAGCCTTCGATCGGAGTTTTTGTATAGAAATACGGAAGCAGCGGAATGATACCTCCTACTACATATGACATTCCAATAGTGAGAGCGCTATTCCTTGCGCGATTTATATCCGGCTTTTCAATACCCAGCTCGAATTTCATCATAAAATCCACCCACTTGTCTTTGTCTTTAGCCAGCTCATCAGTTAATAAATTCTGCGCATTTTCACTTAGACCGTATTCAGCAAATATTTCTCTAATTTCTTCTTTCTCTTTTTCAGGTACCCGCTCAACTTCATCATATTCTCTTTTAAGCTCGGAATCATAATGCTCAAGCTCTGTTTTGCCTGCAAGAAATCCTCCGAGCCCCATCGCTATGGAACCTGCAATTATCTCTGCAATGCCTGCAGTTGTAACTATATGATTGCTGGCTACTGCACTGCTGATACCAGCTGCCAGCGCGAATGGGACTGTAAGTCCGTCTGACATTCCGATAACTATATCGCGGATAAAGTCAGAGCTTTTTAAATGATGCTCTTTATGGTCAGTGATATCCATGTTAAAATTTTATTTTTACTGAATACTTTCCTGATAAAAAGATCAGGAAAGAAAAGAAACAAACACTGTTACTTTACTGCATTACTTTACTATTTACTTTACTATTTATTTTACAATTTATTTTACTTCCCGGATTATCCTGATAACCTTGTACATTTTGAAGATCTCGGTTTTTCTGTAAGTCATTGGAGGATATTTAGTATTTACAGAATACAGAACAAGGCTTTCATGATCCATGAATTTAATAAGCTTGGCATTTGACATATAGGATTCAGGAGTTGTTTTATAATTTACTACTACAGCTTTACCGTCCTTTATTTTTTCAGGTTCATCGGCGCATAAAAGCAGGTCACCGGGATTTATATATGGCACCATCGAATCCCCTCTTGCTATTACAACAAAAGGATTGTTCAGTCCGCTTACATCAAACATCTCAATATGCTTCACAGTTTCATTTGTGATCTGGTTGGTTATAGGAACTCCACATTCAACTTCTCCGATCACTGCAACCGGACGAGTTCTCGGCTTAAAAACCTTTACTTCATTTATCATATCACCGCTTCCGCTAAGCAGCCAGTTAATGTTACAGCCGAGTTTATTTAATTTATCCAGAATTTCAGGCATGGGCAGTCTTCCACCTTTAAAATATTTCTGAAGAGCCTGCGGACTAATACCCAGCCTTGAGGCAAAATCGACCTGAGTCGGAGATACAGCATTAAAGAATTCTATCAATCTGCTGCTAAAATCCTTGTTTTTCATTTTTATAAGCTTTTTGTATTACTATTATTTTACAATATAATAATTTTAGACAATTTTTAAAAGGATTTTTTCACAGGTAATATTAATTATAGATGAGCAATGTTAAGAGCTATACATTTAAAGTACATGACTTGTAGGTTAATTTTTGGATTTTCTATATAATCGTTTTGTATTATTTTTTTATACTTCTTTATACATATAGAGTATAATTAATATTACTAATTAAAGCCATAGGAGGCAGAAATGGACTGCAATGAATTAAACAATTTTATAGGAAAGAGAACAGACATGCTTTTTGAGAATGAAGCAATACTGGAAAGACTGAAAGCATTGCTTGCTTTACGAAAAGAAAGGACAGAAGAGAAAATTCTTAATCACTGGTTAAAAGAATTTAAGAACCTGGGATGGAACAGCAGGCTTGTGATATCAAAGATCGAATCTCTGAAATATAAGGAAGGCAGAATAAGATTCTGTGACTTTATTAATGAGGATGATTATTCAATGATCAATTATGAGCTTGTAAAGCTTGAAGCAAGCCGGCTTTTAGAACTTTACCTGAGAAAGCAATAATACAAAAACGTAAATTATTATAAATTATTAAATGTCAGTTTAACCTATGAAAATGATACCTGATTTTCCGGATTACTATGCAGGTGATGACGGAAGGATATACAGCAGTAAAACGGCAAAGCTGAAGCAGCTTACAGAGTTCAGGTATCCAAACAATGACTATCTGATGGCATATCTCTATAAGAATGAAAGTAAATCCGGATTTTATGTACATAATCTTGTTGCGCTTGCATACTTCAGGAGATCTACCGATACTTACAGGGTTTTGCATAAAGACGGGAATACTTTTAATAATCGCCCTGAAAATCTTAGCTTTGAAAAGCTGTCGGAATCTGAAAAACTTCAGAAAGCTTATCTTACAGATGCTAAAACCGGTAACGATCTTGCAAATATTAATCAGGAGCTTGCTCTAAGGCTTTGGGCAAGAGTCGGATGCAGCATTCATAACAAAGTATGGGTAAGATATTCTGAGCTAAAGGAACGTTCAAATCCAAGAGCATTATACAACTGGCTTAAGATATATACAGATATGGACTTCCTGCCTGATTCTTTGAAAAGTGTTTTGCAAAATAAAGGAATTACAAAGAATAAAATTGAATTAAATTCAAAGCCGGTAAGAAAAAATAAATTTCAGGAACCTGAAAGAAGCTGGGAATTCAAAAAGAAAAACGGAAAAGTTTATTCAAATGAGATCAGTATTAAAATGAAAGGATTTGTATACAAAATTAAGAAATGATATTCTGTATATTCCTCAATGGGTATAAAAATTGTGGAAATAAAAGCCAGGTGCAGTGAACCTGAAAAAGTTGAAAATATTCTGATACGCCTGAAGGCAGATCATAAAGGGACTGACGAGCAGACTGATACATATTTTAAATGTGATACCGGAAGATTAAAGCTAAGGGAAGGTAATATTGAGAATTCACTTATATTTTATAAACGTCCGGATCAATCGGGACCTAAGCTTTCAGATGTGGAACTGGTGAAATTATCGCCTGAAACCGGACTCAAAAAAATACTTACTGCTTCTTTAGGGGTGCATAAGACAGTTGTTAAAAAGCGTAAAATATTTTTTATTGATAATGTGAAATTTCATATAGATGAAGTGAAAGGTCTGGGGAGCTTTGTAGAAATTGAAGCAATAGATGAAAATAACAGCTTTACAGAAGCTGAATTACTGGATCAGTGCAGATATTATATGAAAGAATTTAATATTAAGGATGCTGATCTTGTTACGAATTCATACAGCGATATGGTTTAACTATTAGTAAAACAATTATTTAAAGTTGATTAAATTAAATTCTAACTTATAATATTTAGTATAAGGAACTTATTGACAATAGATATGTTATAAGATATGAAGGTGAGAATATGTAAGATCACTAGAAAATATGAACATATAACAGAATACATTCAAAGTATAAATGAGAAACCCGCTGCAGCCCAGCGGGTTTTTTTTATGGGGTAAAATTTTAGTTGAGTGTGTTTATAGTTTTTATGAGATGAAGAGGTTAGCGCGTCTTTAAAGGTGAAACCTACTGATGGCTGTTGGTGACGTTCCGATAAATCGGAACTTAAACACCAACAGCGGCGCGATAATAAAATTATAAAAAGCGACCTGACAGGGAAAACAACCTGTCAGGTCTGGGTTAACATGCTTCGCAGAATTTCGGGATCCCTGCTTTTGCAGGGATGACAAAAAAAAACTCCGAAATGATAATAACTTTTTTCATTTCTCTTTTATCATCTCATTGAACTTCTTTTCGATATATACTTTTAGTTCGTTAATGTTTTCCAGCAGCTTTTCAAATCTTGAGGTGCCGGAATCTTTTATTTCCTTGAATTCATTTCTTGACTGCTCTTCAAATTTAATTTGTCTACCTTCGAGCAGATCCTGCTTTTCTTTTAATATCCGCCGGTCGTTCATATATGCATACGAGATTAAGGACATCATTGTAAGTGTAAAAAATCCTATAAGGGATTCGAGTATTTTGTAGTATTCCATTTTGGGTTAGTTAAGGTTTTTGAAAAATTATTTTATTTTTTGTTATTTAGAGCCAATCATAATGACGAGTGTTTGTTGATGTTTGGATTCCAGCTAAAAGCACGCCGGAATGACAAATGAAAAATCATACTGTAAGATCGGGATTAACCTGAGTCGCAGTAGTTTGGGATCCCCGCTTTCGCGGGGATGACAAAAAATATTAAGGATGACAATTCTTATTACAGATCTGACAGCAAATATATTCAGTCAAAATACCGGACTGACAGATATATTTAAAGCGGGAGAAGCTTATAAATTTTTATAATAAATCCACCGGTGGAATCAATTAATGTTCCTGATGTGTTTCTTTGGGTGATATAAATATTGGATGGATTTATTACACCGCCTTTCATTACACTGACACTTGATGATTCCAGATTTATTATTTCGACGTATGTGTGATCATCAAAAGCATTTGCAAGTGTTCCGCGATATTCCCCTGCTGAATCCCGTGACCAGGCAATTTCTCCCGGCAGAAGGTCAGTATATTTTACTGCAACTTCAGGCGCACCTGTTCCTAATTGTGACATTTTCACATGAAATATTTTTGTGTTATCAGAAAGCTTTACATTAACGCCGCTGCTTCCGACAAAAAGCTCTTTTTTATCAGAAGCAAAATAAAGCCTTCCGTCTTCAAGTGTATTTATATCTGAATACTTACCTCTTTTTATTAATATCATTTTATTCTCCTATGTGTTTGATAGTTTATATTTTGTAATTAAATTTGTTAAGTCCAGCTTTGAAAATGCATATCTCTGCGGGATGAGATTCCTGTTACCATCAATGATCGTATTATAATTATTATCATCTATCAGTCGAAGATCGGTTGAAAGAGAGCTTAAGCCGAGGGATTCCCTGCTGTGTGATGAAGTCAAAAAGTTCAGCGCAGCAATATAAATTATTGCCTGCTGAATATCTTCGGGTACGTTACTTAATCTGAAAGATGCGTCTGTTATTTCACTATCAATTACATCGTTCAGGATTAAGGATGTTCTGCTTTCAATTGAAATAACTTTCCTTACAATTCCGGAAAACTTTACTTCATCTCCAATGAGACATTCTTCAGTAAATTCAGTACCTGTACCTATTAATAGATTTGTTCCGGATGCTGCCGAAACTGTACCGGTGCCTTTAATATTCCTGAATCCTCCTATATAAGATATTTTCAATTCCGGATAAGCTTTATGAAAGAGCATTCTTTTGAGAAAGACAGCTTCACCGTTTTCCTTTAACAGAACTGAGCCCGGAATATCTTCAGGAGCTATGAGGTCATCATATTCAAATGAATCAAAGTTATATTTTTTAATTGAAGTGATACCAATCACTGGGCAGCATGAAAGAAAAAATCCTTTTAAGCCGCTACCCTCTGAAATTAAACCGGTAAATTCTGCTCTCTCCTTCATTTCAAGCTCACGGTTAAATAAGCCTTCAAGTATTGAAATAGCCTGCCTTATGGATGAAAGGAGAAGTACATCCTTGTCCCGGGATTGTGTTAAATCCAAAAAAAGCTTTAAGTCTTCAAGATCGATCATAAATTTTAAAATTATTAAATGCAGGGAGCAGCCGTATTCCCTATTTTTATATTTGGACAGAATTTAGCTGTCCCTGCATATTAGATTTTATAAAAATAAATTTTTAAGCGGTTACTACTTTACAATATACATTGGTTATTTCATGCTGTATGTCGAAGCTTTCACTTGTTTTCACGAACAACAGATCCTGTTCAAAGGCAGAATTACCTCCTACAACTGCATTATCGGAAATTCTCATGCTCATTCCTTTTCTTTCTCTGAGCACAGAGTATTTCAGGTTTCCGAAAAATATCACAGGCTTCGCAGTCAGAACTGATGAATCATTAAGTTCTTCTGAAAGCTCTATCGGATATCCGAAAAGAGTTTTCGTTGACATTAATGCTGAAGGATCAAAAAGCGGATAACCTGCTGTATCTGTTAGATTCATTATAAGTCCGAGAATTGATCTGTGCATATACCACTTTGCTCCTTTTAAACCTGCCGAGCGGACAGATGTTATTACACTTGCAAGCTTTGCATATGTAAGTGAATTTGGATTAGTACTTGAAAGAGTAACACTGTTAACTCCTGAAGCACTAAACACGCCTGTTATCGGAGAACCCGATCCTTTAAAGCCCTGCTCGTCTTCTTTCTGAGCCATAGCATTAGCAACAATTTCTGCAAGCTCGGATATTATATCGACTCCTGAATCTTCGATAAGCTCTCTGGAGATGCCTGTGGTAACGTCAAGCTTTCTTCTTGTCCATGTGATCTGGTCGAATGTTGGATTGGATTCATCACCTGCCGTGCCTTCTCCTTGAAAAGTCGCTGAAACTCCTGTAAGAAGCCTTGGCTTTGTTAATGTTTTGGAATTCATTCCGGCAACAGTGCAGTTCCTTCTGAATACACCATAGTCATTTAAGAGCTTTACGACGTGCCCTTCAAATTCTACCGGTACAAGATATCCCCCATCTGCATTTATTCCTTCCAGATTTATATTTTTTGTAAAAACTCCGCGAAGGAATTTTTTGAATGCAATATTTTTTTTCTGAACTTCAGGAATGATGATATTAGAATGAGAATTAATATTCTCATTTCCATTTTCATTCTCAGAAAATTCCGGCAGCTTAAAATGTTTTCTGTCGATCTTGTCTGTCATTTCTTTTAAAGCAGATTCTACTTTTTCTGTGATGAGTGCAGAAAAATCCTTCATTGGGATCATTTCAGATTTGTCTGATTGATCTTTTGTTTCTGTTTCTTTCATTTAGTTTTTTGGTTTAGGTTATTTTTAGAAATTGGTTTAGGTACTTTCACTTCTCTTTACCAAACTCTATTTGGTAATGTAATTGGAAGTCGAGACTCCGTTTCGCTTACATGTTCCGTCCCAAACGGAGTTTGGGACGAAGATTGGGGACGGAGTTTGGGACGAAGGAAACTTTAATTATTAGTTCACCTTCCCTATAAATTTGCTAACAGCCCCGGTGACGAGTGGCGGAACAAGAGCGAGAAGATCATTTATCCGCTGCTGTTTCAACCCTTTAATTTCACCTGCTATCCCTGCAAATTCATCCTGTATCTTTTTTGTAAGTTCAGAATTAATTTTCTGAACCGCTGCTCTGAATTCTTCAAGATCCTTTAAATGATCTTTATAATTATCCTTCAGGCTTTTTATTTCACTTTTGCTGCTTAATATATTTTCTTTCAACTCATCTATTAAAAGCCCTGAAGAAAGCGCATTATACATCTCATTACTTTTAAGATCTTTGAACATCAGGTTAACACATCCGGGATTTGCAGGTATTATCACTGCAGAATATTCTACCAGCTCCCATTTCGAAAAGTATGAAACCCCTTTTTTATACTGAGGCTCAGCTAATGCTTTCCATCCAACTGACCAGGAATTCAGATAACCTTCTCTGTAAAAATTTTTAACGTCATTTCCGAGTTCAGTATTCAGGAAGCGGGTCTTGGCAATTACTTTATCAGATTCCTTTGCACGGTACAGTGAAGTGCCGCAGACTATCTTTGAAGGACCCACACTGCCTGAGAATGAATTATGCATCCATAATACCGGCTGTCCGTTCTTAATATAATTTTCATCTACCATTCCTTTCGGATCAAGAGATTCATTATACCTGTCAACTTCATTTGTTGAGATCACATGTTTAATAGTGTTCTCCTTTTCATTAAAATCATTTTTTACCGATACAAATAATTTATTTTGCTTCATAGATTTTATTTAGTTATTAGAATATTATTTTTTATTTTTGAGACTGTATCTCTCTGCCGTTGGTTTTATTCATTAGCAGTAATTATTCAAATTCAGACCTCACCGAGACCGACCATAGCCCTTAGTTCATTTTTAGTAATTGTACCTGTTTCTATCAGCAGTTTTTGCTGGTCAAGCTTTACTTTTTCATTTTCAAATGTATCGTATTCAAGCTTTACTGAAAGAGCCTTGTCATAATTCTGCTTAACAAAGCTGTCAAGCTTGCTCTCGATAAATTTTGAAAGCGGAATTATTGTATTAAGTATAAAGCTGGTCAGACCTGCATAAGCATTTGCATAGTTAACCTGATCAGTTATAGCGAGAACAACTTTCGGAACCCTGAAAATGCTGAATATCTCATCTCTGACTTCTTTTCTAGTATTTATAAAATCGATCTCGCGCGGTGTATTCTTCAGTCCTGAGACCTTCATTCCATTCTCAAGTATTGTTACCTTGTTGGAATTTTCCGGTCCGCGAAATTTAGCATTCCAATTCTTTACGAAACGATTATAATTAGAAGATGACATTTCACCGGCAAGCTCAAGTATGACTCCGGGATTTGCATCATTTTTATAGAAGGAAAGCTGGTATTTGGACTGATAAATTTCAGAGGTCAGGATATCTTTAATGGAGGATATTGTAGACTTTCCATAAAGCATGCTCGCAGGTGAGGGAAATTTAAAATGAATTATTTCGTCCGATGAATATATTATCTCCTTCGTACCCTCTGCATATATGTACTTTAATTTATGATCAGGCAGACGGGTGATCTTCATTCTTGCAGGATCAGTGAGAAGAATAAGATCAGCCGGCATGCCTAATGAATTTTTAGGATAGTATACATATGCATTTCCGAAAAGATCGAGCTGAACGATGATCGAATAGATGATCTCAAAAAAAGACAAACCGTAGATATTGTTCGTACTGATAAGATCAAGAAATGGATGATCATGAATTTCTATCAGATTTTTATTTTGTCTGCTGTTATCCGATAATTTTTTATACAGGAATATTTTAGCTTTCGCAGTATTTTCTGCTCTGGCATTTATGCAAGCATAAGAATAACTCCGGTAATATTTAAGATCGGACGCTGAGCCGGCTGATGAGCCGGTTAAACGGGAATTTAAAATGCCCGACGGATCTTCATCTGAACCAAGAACTTCTTCCCATGTTCCGGAGTCTTTGCGTTTTTTTCTGAAACCGGCAAAATATTTAGTAAGCTTCGGTATGATCTGCATGAATAATATTTTTAAATTTATTTAATACAAATTTATAAATTATTTGACAGCAGTTGTTGGGAATTGATTTATAAGAGAGGTGGAAGATTATGAAATCAGGTGGTTAATGGTGTGGATTGGATCTTAGTATTGTCATTCCTGCGAAAGCAGGAGATAATGTTCTTGTCATTCCTGCGAAAGCAGGCATCCCGGAAATCAATGTGAAGGCCTAAACCTGCTTCGCAGAAGTTTGGGATCCCTGCTTTCGCAGGGATGACAATTAAGGGGAAGGAATTGCTGCTTTTCCCCAATAAAAACATTTGAGGATAAACTCCGGGATGACAGTCAAGGGGAGGAATCCTGCTTTTCCTAAAAAAAAAATTCCTCAATCAAAATCATTCGAGAATAAGGTCTAGAATGACAGTAATCTAATATAGCCTCAAATATCCCTTTTTCGGACATAATGATGGAGATTCATTCAATTATTACCCTATTTTCTCATTAGGAATTCTTTTAGGTCAGTAAAAATAAAGAATTAAAAGAAAGTTGCTAACATTTTAGTTTTTTCTGTGTTATTAATAACAGAGGCGGACTACGGGGGAGCCTGTAATAGCCGTCACGGTTGCGAGGGCATTATTAATGCAAGCATGGGCAGTTAGCAGATGATCAATAATTAATACATTTGCAGATATGAATTAAGATGAATAATACCCGGAAAAGCATTAATGCTAAGTATCCGATTGTTTAGATTTTGAGATAAGAACAACAACTAATTTCAGTCTAAACGAAAAAGCCGTAAAGAAATTAATTTTTCTTTACGGCTTTTGATTTATAGTCTAAAATAGATCTTTAAATCTAATAAGTTTTAATTTTTCTTATCCGGAATCTTGCAGCATGATTCAAGTTTATCATATGCTTTTGGATCAGCTTTTTTGCCATTTGCATCATAGCCTGCAGCAATAATGATACCTTCTATTTTATCAAGTGATGTCTTAGATTTATCAAAATTAACAACAACATACTTTTCATCAACATTCACATTAATATCCTTAATTCCTGCATCAGTTTTCAAAGCCTTAGTAATAGTTTTTTTGCAAGTGCCGCATTGTATAGTTGAAAGTGCAATTTTAGTTTCAGCAGTACCATCCGGCTTTTCAGTTGTAGTCGGCACTGAGTTAGGCTTAGGGTCAACTCTTCCGTTGTTCTTTGCATTATCACTATAGGGATCTTTAGGAGATTCTTTAGAAGCGTCTTTTGAAGTTTCTTGCGTTGTATTCTTCTCAGATGTTTTGTCTGCTGTATTGCTTGTCTTATTACAGCCTGCAAGCATCAATCCTGCTAGTAAAACAAATACCATTAATTTTATTGATCTCATTTTTATTTATTATTAGTTATCCGGAATACCATCTTTATTATCATCCTTGAAAGCATAAGAAAGGGTTGCAGCAAGGCTTCCTCTGAATGAATCATCAATATATGTTCTTAGTGCGGGAGTAAGAGCAAACGGATTAACAATTACACTTTCATCTGCAGCTATTCTGAACCAAAGCAAAGGGTTATAAGTAATAGTAACGTGCGTAGGGTCGGATATTACTCTTAGATTAGCCGGAAATAATAAGCCGTAATTCTGATTAATTGCTCCTGACTGATATATGAACGGAACTCCGTTAAATCTTCCCTTTATTACAAAGGATACTCCGACAGGAAAATCAGGATCTGTTATACCATCATCAGCAGTTCTGGATTTTAAGAAATAATTTATAGAAACATACTGGGAGTTTGGCAGCAATCCTCCAATATAATTTGAAAATCCATTAACTGGATTCATGACAACTAATGTTGTTCCTGTTTTCAGATCATTGACACCGCCGAACTGACCTTGAAGTGAAACATCTTTGATAAGCATCTTGGTAGAATCAATTATTATAACATCTGCTCCGGTATAATTGATAACACTGTCTTTTGCTTTAAAAGAAAAATCCATATTGTTATTCCCCGGACCTGTTACAGTACTACCATCTCCTCCACAGCTTTGAAGAAATACTGCAGATGCAGCGAACACTATAAGTAATAAAAAGCTAAAATAATTTTTTTTCATTTTTATCATTTTTTTTTAAGGAAGATCAGGTGAACCGTTGTGATCATTATCCAAAAAAGCTCTTTTAAAGCTATTTGAAATATTAAGATCTATCTGGTCCCAGTTCACATCACTAAGAGGGTTAAGAACTAAATTTGTCGGGCTTCTGAACCACAAAGCCGGGTTGTAAAGTACTGTTATACTTAAAGGATTTATATCAAGCTCAACATTTGTAGGAAATACAAATTCTCTGGCAACAGTTGAATGTAACTTATAAGTAAAAGCGATTCCGTTGAAAGTACCTTTTATAATTACTGATGATCTTTCAGAATTGGAAGAGCCGGTATTAAAATCAGCATCACTGACAACCTCGCCTGCTGCAGGCTGGTGCAGCTTCATTCTTACTCTCTGATAAATGCCGTTCCCAATCACACTTGAACCCATTTTCTGATATCCTGCACCGGGAGACATATTCATTACAACCGGATCAGATTTTATTGTTTGGTATTCAGAGTTATAAGACTGGTATAGATCGACATTTGAAACAAGTGCTTTTACAGAAGTAACTATGATGGTATCCAGAACTGAGTGATCTGCTATTGGAGATTCAGCAAAGCCAACTTCCATATTATCCCCGAGATCAGTACTTGCAGAAGGACCCTGGCAACCCTGTATAATAAAAACAAAGCATAAAAACACGATGAAACAAATAAGCTTTAAGCTTTTCATTTTTTTCATTTTGTAGTTTATCAAAACTCTGACATTGAAGAATACACTTTACATGCCAAAGGTTTATTCAGCCGGCTCTATTTTATAGAAATAATATCGTTGTACAACACAAAGATAATGAATAAAAGCAATACTGCAAATCCAACATTTTGGATAACGACCTGTACTTTATAAGGTACGGGCTTTTTTACAATTCCTTCATACATCAGCAGCATAAAATGTCCTCCATCCAATGCAGGAAAAGGAAGGATATTAATTACGGCAAGTGATATTGAAAGCAATGCAAGAAATCCAATGAATGAAAAGAATCCGCCTTCAGCAGATGCAGCTGAAGCCTGAGCGATTTTAACAGGTCCCCCAATGGCCTTTTTAAAAGCAACTTCGCCTTTGAAAATCTTAACAATAGTTTTTACAAAAAGTTCAATGCCGAGGTAATACATATCACCTGCAGCTTTAGGTATTGCGCTTATAACATTATAAGTATCTTTTTTTACAGGACCTGTATATTTACCTGCAATAGAGACGCCAATTGTTGAATCAGCATCTGCCTTAATTTTCATTTTGAATGGCTCACCGCCTCTAAGAAGACCTATCTCTACTTCACTATTCTGATTAGCTTTTATAAGCTCTGTAAGCTGCTGCGGACTTGAAAGCCTGGTACCTGCATAGTCTGTGATAAGATCATTTTTCTGAATTCCGATCTTGTCAGCAGGTCTACCTTTTACTACTTCATTTATTTCAGGAGATACATTGTCAACATATAGTCCGAAATTTCTTTCAGTAAGATCTCCAACTTTATCTTTTGGAACATCAACTTTAACCTGATTGCCATTTCTCAGGACATTGAAGCTTAAAGCTTCACCTAAGTTTTCAAAATACATAGTACTTGTAATTTCTTCCCATGTATTTACTGCTTTGCCATTTATAGTTAAAATTTTATCGCCGTGCAGCAAGCCTGATGTTTTAGCAGGAGTGTTAGTGCCGATATAACCTATTGTAGTAGAGGCTGTTGAAGACTTTCCTTTGAAAAGCGTGATGGAATAAAAAATAATAAATGCCAGAAGTATGTTCATAATAACTCCGGCTGTAATAACTATCATTCTTTTCCATACAGGCTTAGACCTGTATTCCCATGGCTGCGGTTCCTGATCGAGAATGGTCTTATCCATTGATTCATCTATCATTCCTGAAACTTTAACATATCCGCCAATTGGAAATGCGCAGAGTCTGTAATCGGTATGAGCTCCCATCTCAAGGCCTTCCTTGAGCTTGCCAAAGGTAAAACCG
>JBBRMY010000060.1:0-14084 GCA_038230595.1 Ignavibacteria bacterium | reverse complement strand
TTTCTTCCCTGTGCGTTTTCATTCCATTTATCATTGCCTGCATGACATTTCTGGAGCTTATGAATCTTGAGCCGGAAAGCAGAAAAATAACACTGATGTTTTACAATTGGATAAACACAGGTAATTTTTCTTTAAACTATGCTTACTACATCGACCCTCTTTCAATTTCTCTGGTATTAATTATAACAGGAATAGGATTTCTTATACATGTTTACTCGATCGGATATATGCATGGTGACATTGCATTTGCAAAGTTTTTTGCATTTCTGAACCTGTTTATTTTTGCAATGCTGCATCTGGTTCTCGGAGATAATCTTCTTGTTGTCTTTTTAGGTTGGGAAGGCGTGGGCTTATGCTCTTACCTGCTTATCGGATTCTGGTATGAAAAGAAATTTACAGGTGATGCTGCAAAGAAGGCTTTCGTTGTAAACAGGATCGGTGATTTTGGATTTATGCTTGCGATGTTCTTTATTTTCGGAAAGTTCGGCACTCTGGATTTTCAAAAATTTCTAGGTCAGATCGGCGGTTTACCAATTAACGATACTATACTTTTAACAATTGCTCTTTTGCTTTTCCTTGGAGCTTGCGGTAAATCAGCTCAGATACCACTGTTCGTATGGCTTCCTGATGCAATGGCAGGTCCTACACCTGTTTCTGCTCTTATTCACGCAGCTACAATGGTAACTGCAGGGTTATATCTGATTGCAAGATGTTCACTGCTTTATGCACTAACTCCAATAGCGACAAATGTAATTTTGATAGTCGGTATAGCTACTGCTTTAATGTCGGCAACAATTGCTCTCAAGCAGAATGATATTAAAAAGATCCTGGCTTATTCAACAGTTTCTCAGCTTGGATTTATGTTCATTGCCTTAGGTACGGGTGCATACTGGGTTGCTGTTTTTCATTTAATAACTCATGCTTTTTTTAAAGCATTATTATTCCTTGGAAGCGGATCGGTTATTCATGGTATGCATGAAGAACAGGATATAAGAAAAATGGGTGCGTTAAAAGATAAGATGAAAATTACTTACATCACATTCTTTATCGGATCACTTGCAATTTCAGGTATACCTCCCCTTTCAGGTTTTTTCAGTAAGGACGAAATTCTTTACAGAACATTTTCAGTGGCAGGAATTGGTTATTATCTGCCTGTATTAATTACAGCCGGGTTAACTGCATTTTATATGTTCAGAATGGTTTCGCTGACATTTTATGGCAAACCAAGATATGATGAAAAGCATGTGCATCCTCATGAATCCCCTTCTACAATGACGATTCCTCTTATGGTTCTTGCAGTACTTGCTGCGATAGGCGGATTTATGGGACTTCCTCATTTCTTAGGACATAATGCTCTTGAAACATGGCTTGAACCTGTTTTCGCTGAAGCAAATAAGACACTTGCTTTAGTTCATCCTGTTGAAGAACATGGAACAGGTATTGAAATAGGATTAATGATTTTATCGGTTGTCGTTGCTGTTGCTGCGATAATGTTCGCTCTGAAAAAATATAAAGATCAGACAAAGTTTACTGAAGAGACAGGATTTGGAAAAGTATTGGAAAATAAATATTATGTTGATGAGATCTATGATGCAGCGATCGTTAATCCGATAGAAAAAGTTTCAGACAGGTTCTTATGGAGAATATTTGATATTAAAATAATTGACGGAGCAATAAACGGGCTATCAAGATATTTCTCTAACTTAAGCTTCGACTGGAGAAAAATACAAACAGGAGTGATTCAGGATTATACAACGATATCTGTTGCCGGTGTGATTATTATTATTTTGTATCTGATATTTATGTAATGGTTTTAAAATTGTATTAGCATATAAAAAAAGCCGCTTGAAGAAGCGGCTTTTTTTATTTAAATCTATCATTGATGGGATCCCCGACAAAAACATTCGGGGAAGACATTTATTAATTTTTTATGTTACTTATTCTTAGAAATTATCCAAGCAGAAACATCTGCAATATCCTGGTTACTTAATTTTTCAACTGAGAAAAACGGCATTGCTTTTTTTCCTATCCGGGTCATATATGTTACAGATTTTGCATTCCCTTCAAACTTATCAAACAGATTATCTACATCCTTGATAGTGCTTTTATCACCATGGCAGAATACACAGGCATTATTAAATACTTTCTCACCGTTTGGTACATTACCTGTCATTTTCAAAATTGCATCCTGCTCAGGGGCTAGTCTGACTTTGTCGGGAGCCGGAAGAGCAAATGAAGTATATTTTATTTCGGTTGGCTCATCTCCTTTTGAAACTGATTCATAATATGCGTTTAAAGATGAGATCTGATCACCTGTCAGCGGAGTCTTCTGTTTCTCAAAATTTGCCCAGCAATTTGTTCCACCCGTTGCAGTCTTTGTAATATCTTCTTTCTTTATGGTACCTAAAAAAGCTGAAGTTCTTTTTGCAGCACCTTTAATGCTTGAGAACATTTTTGTTAAAGGCTTGCTGTCATTTGTTCCGTCACTATGACAATCTGCACAGGCTATATTATTTTTATCAGAAGCTTTATAGTAAAGTTCTTTACCGGCTTTTACAAGCTCGTCTTTAGATCTGTTTGGTGTCGTTGTTGTATTAGTATTTGAAGTTGTAGTTTTTGTATCCGGGTTAGTATTTTTATTACATCCGGCTAAAACAAATACTGACAGTAAAAGTGAAAAAATTAAATAGATTTTATTCATATATGAGAAAATTGTTTAACATAAGAATAAAGTTTTGCTATGAGAAAAAAAAGTAATAATTTGATGGGAAATAGAGAAGGTAATACAAGGAAGTTATACAGAAGTTATTACGGAATGAGAGTGTTTAAAAGCAACCTGACAGGATGAAAAGATAACCTGTCAGGTTAATGTTTCTATTTTTTCTTAACCGGTTTTTTGTTACCATTGATATAATAGTTAAGAGCAATATATACAGTGCCCCAGTTTATATCTTTTTTCTTTGAAGTATACCTGTAATAATTCGGATCTGACTGATCATTTGAAATATTTGAATAGTAAGAACCCTGAGCATCATTCAGATTGCCGTTAGCAGCACCCCATTGAATTACATCACTATAACTGGAATTTGCAGTTGATCTTAATAAGAGATTTCCAAGATCATATTTTACTCCGATAGCCGCTCCGAACTGACTACTGAACTTTGCTTCTATCCCTGCATTGAGAGTTGCGCCTATTCGGAAGCCGGAAAATGAAGCTGATACGGAATCATTATAAGTCGTATTTCTTGTCACTGTTCCGTTAAAATTATTAAAGGTAATATTAGCACCAAAATATGGCGACACTACATTTGTAAACGCTGTAGGTGCAATTTCCAAGCCTAAACCTACTCCGAGATCAGTAAAAGTATAATTGTATGTGATAGGAACTGCAACATAATTTGGATAATAAACTCTTACCTGGTTCCCGCTTACACTGGATTCGAATGTATTAAAGCTGTTATAGGAAACAGTTGCAACTGCTCTGAAGATATTATACTTATCAAAATTAATTTTCCCCGAGCCAAATAATGAATAACCTGTCTTAGCTGCATAAGTATTTGCAATTAAGTTTGTATCAATCCTCGTTGTCTGAAACGTTGGGTTCTGCGGGAATGGGCTCAAAATTGTATAACTATCTCCTTTGAAATCTCCAAATGGCTGTGCTAAACCGACTCCGAACTGAAGAACAGGCTTATCAAACTGAGCAAATGAATGTGAAACAAAAATAAATAAAAATAAAATTTGTGAGAGTAATAATTTTTTCATGATGGATTTTATTTTTTTAATTGTGATTAAGAATATTGGAAGCTGCAATGATTGCCGCTGTTTCAGCTCTGTACTTTCTTTTACCAAGGGAACAGGGCTTCCAATTACTCTTACTCAGGAAATCTGCTTCGTGTTCCGTAAATCCTCCTTCGGGTCCGATTATTATATTAACTTTTTTATGCGAAATAGAAATTTGCTTACTTTCTTCAGGCGCCAGCTCATACATAAAAAGATTATCTGAGCTGTCTTCAGCAATAATATCCTTTAGAATTACTGTTCTGTCGATCACAGGTAAGAAACATCTTTGTGACTGTGATACTGCAGATAGAATAATATGATTTAATCTTGAGATCTTGTTTTTTGATAACGTCTCTTTCAAAATTGTTCTTTCAGTTATAAGAGGAATAATCCTTTTCACACCTAATTCAATAAGCTTTTCGATACCAAATTCATACCTTCCCATATTCTTCAGCAATGCATAATAGACTGTCAGTTCCGTTTCAGGCTCATTAATATTGTACTCTTTACTTACTATTTCACACTCAATATTCTCTTTATTGATACTGGTTATCTTGCATTGAAAAACATTAAGATTGCCATCAGTAACTTCGAGTTTGTCTCCGATCTTTTTTCTAAGGACACGGGATAAATGTTTAAACTCAACTCCGGTTATTTTCAATGAGTTTGAATCTAAGTTAATATTAGATTTGTCTGTAATGTAGTATTCCAATGGTTAGTTTTATATGAAGGTTAGAAGGATGCACCTAATGATAAATATATACTCTTCTTTAATTTTGAATCTTCCATTCTAAATCCAAGATCGGTACGTCCTACAAATCCAAAAGGAAGAATGAAATTTAATCCCGTACCAAATCCGGAACGGAATTTAGTATTAAAAATATTTTCGTTCCTGTCCCAGACAGCAGCATTGTCATAGAAGGCAGTTACATATAATCCGAATTTATAGCTTAAGTTTTTCAGAAATCCTATTCCTCTGATCAAAGGCAGATCTTTTCCGGATGTAAAGAATGGCTTTATCACTTCGAATCTCAGCTCGGCATTATTGCCGGCAATATTTTCCCCTTCAAATATAAGATCTTTCCACCCTCTTATAAAATTTCCATAACCAATATACTGATGCTGGTAATCCGGCTGATTGCCGCCATAGACAACTGCTCCGTAAGTTCTTAAAGCAATCGTAAGCTTATTATTGAAAATAGGCTTTACTGGAATAAATCTTCTCAAGTCGTAATCCACACGGTTAAAATTTATTATTTTACCAAAACCTATCTTTTCATATTTAAGTTCGTACAATGAGCCAAATAATGAGTATTCACGCGAATCTCTTGAGTCATAATTTAATCCGACATCAACATTCCCAAATTCATCCTTGCCATCAGTTGAAAGAGTTCTCCCCGGTACGTAATCTGATGTAGTTATTGATTGATAGCCCGGTTCTATATAAAAAGTCAGGTCTTTAGTCAGATACTTTCCAAGCTTCCCTCTTACATTAAAATTAAAAATGGAATAATTACTGTCATTATTCAAAAGAGTGTGAGTTGTATCACTTACAGAGTTTAAGCTTCTGTTATAATTTTTTGAATAGCCTGTGTTAAAAGATGCGAAATATTTCTTATTCTTACCTAAAGAAGGAATTGTATATCCGAAGTTAATAAAAGGCTCATAAAAAACTCCGAAACTTAGATTAAGAGTTTCATTTCTCCCTCTGAAATTCTGCCATTTAATATTCAGACCTGCCCAGAACCTGCTGATCTCTCCATCTTTAAAGCCGCCTTGAGGTATAGGAAGGATATAAAACCTTTCTTCGACAGTAATGAGAATGCTTACTTTATTTTCTCCGCTTGGAAGCGGCTCAAATTCTACTTTATTGAATAACCCAAGATTATATATTCGTTCAGAATCTTTCTTTAGAACATCAGGGTTTACAGGCTGCCCTTCCTTGGACTCCATTTCTCTTTTGATAATATCTGAATCGGTAACTTTGTTTCCGGCAATGATGATCTTATCGATAATTAAAACCGTTGAATCAGCAGGCTGTATTCCCTTTAGATCTAAGTTCGACGAATAGCAATCAATTTTAGTAAACAGAGAACTAATGAATAAAAGAATTACAAAAGCAGATATGTTTATTGATTTTCTAATTGAACTGTCCTTAATTGTTTAATTTTATTTCTTAACTGAAGAACTTCCGGTGCTTTTGGCACAACGTTAGCTGCAATATTAAGAAGTGCATCTGCTTCATCATATTTTGCAAAGTTCATAAGGTAATTTGCCCTATTAATATAAGCGTTATAGTATGCATTCATAATAAAGCTTGTATGATACTGTGGATCTGAAGTTATCTCGAATTTATAATCCGGCATTATAAAATTATCGTATTCAGTCTTCTTCGTATATTTAAATAATAAGCCTTCGGGAATCCTTCCATAATCATTTGCAAACCTTTCCTGTTTCTCCTGCTCAATTTCATAAGTAGTATAAAAATTCCTTTCAGGATTTTTTACAACAATGCTTGTCAGAATATCTGAAAATGCTTTCTGGATCTTCATAACATCCTGTTTATCGGCTTCTGTTTTAGGATTGGAATACCTGTCGGAATTTTTTTCAAAGTTTAAAAGCTCATTATAGTAAACAGTGAATTCAGCTTCGCTTCTTGAATACATTTCAGGATAATGCTTATGGAGATATATTACATACCAGCTTTTCCTTAAAAGCTCTTTATCAATTACAGTTAGATCTTTTCTAATGTTTTCTACATACTGAAAATACAATGAAGCGGAAACCCAGAAGTCCCACTGATGAGAAACAATGATGGAATTCTGAGGAGCAGAATTAAAAATATTAAAAGTATAATCTTTTACAAAATAATTTTTGCTTTCATTATTCTTATCGTAATTCTGAGTCAGCGGCAAGAAAGCAACAGCAACAAAGAGAACAGATGCAGGAAGCTTTTGCAATGCATTTACTTTTTTTGCAATGAAAAGAAATCCAAATCCCACCCAGATAGCAGTAGTTATAAATGCAAGAAGGAAGTATGAATCAATGTCGTAAATATCATAATTGATCGCATACAGAACGCAGAAACCAAAAAGCAATACTGTGAAATAAAAAAACTTTCTGCTTTTTGAAAATATTTCTACAAGTCCAAGAACAGCAATAAGGACAGGAAAATAAAAGAATTCAACAGGGTAATTTTTTGTGAAATATGTAAACTGCTTTGATGCATTTTCGCTTGAAGTGAACATCCAAATGCTGAACTGTTTTCCTGACACGTGCCTGTATATATTGTTAAGTGAATCAGGCTGTCCCCAGCTTACGAATAAGTTATCAGCTCTGACGGGCAGATATAAATAAACTGAGAGTCCAATTGCAAATGGAATAATTAAAAGCAGAATTCTTTTGAATGATACGTTATTAAATCCGCAAATTGCAAAGTATAAATAAAGAAAACCGACTGAAAGAAAAATTGACGAAAGATGGTTTGCAAATTCCAGTCCAAGAACAAAAGCAAATAAGATCCAGTATTTTTCCCTGTTTGCAAAAGCATATTTATCGTTTGAATTTGTTTCTACACGATTTGTATGGTCGATAGCTTTCAGGAAAAGATAAATATTAGTAATTACGAAAAAAGTATGAAGTGAGTATACTTCAATTGCATTAGCTGAATCCCAGAATGTTTTTGAAAATGCAAGGACTAATGCTGCAGCAAGAGAAACGGAATAAACGAGCATTTCATTTCCTGAAATATTTTTCTCGTAGTTCAGCAGGCTCAATTTCGAAAAAAGAAAAACCATCAGATTAAAGAACATAAAAACTGCTGTCGAAGAAACAACTGCGCACATCATATTCAGATTATAAATATGACTTGAAGAAGGAAAATGAGTAAAGATACTTCCTAATATAGTAAAAAAAGGATATCCTGTCGGATGACATATCCCCAGCCGTGTACATGCTGTAGCTAACTCGCCTGAATCAATAAAAGTAACTGAAGGAGCAAGAGTGATTATGTAAATTATAAGCGGGAATAAAAAAGAAATTAACTGGAACGGAAGCTTATTTTTGTTTAATTGCATTTAGAATTTAAAAATTAATTTACATGTAAAGCTTATGCTCAACATATATACATTTGTCTTCTATATATTCGAAGCCATTCTGAACAGCTTTATCTTTTGCTGCTTTATTAACAACTCCAAGCTGAGTCCATATGACATCAGGCTTATATGGAAGTTCGATAATTTCATCTATGAGTTCAGGAAGCGCTGAAGGATTTCTGAATATATTAACTATCTCAATATTATCTTTTATATCACTAATCTTACCAAAGCATTCTATCCCATCAATTATCTCGCCGCCATGTCCCGGATTAACTCCATAAACAATGTAACCGGCATTTTTCATATAAACAGCGATGCGGTTACTATCCCTGTAAGGCTTTGGTGAAAATCCTATGACTGCTATCTTTTTATATTTTTTTAGTGCTCTCGTCGTATCCATCATAATCACATTTTCTAATAAAACAAATAAGGGGATGTTAAAATCCCCTTATTTGTAAAAAAGATATTTTAATAAAATGACCGGGTGCAAAGAAAATCACCCATGCATTAATATTCTTAATTCATGCAATAATTATTATAAACGCCATCAAGGAAATTCCACATCAATTTTGAAGATCTTTCTGCTGCAGTGATGCTGGCATTTTTATCATCTTCATTTCCTATCTTATTCAATATTATATCCAGCTCATCTTTAGAATGATAAATATCTGCTTCTTCATGAACTGAAAAGAACTCAATTGATTTTTTGTCTTCAATACCATAATAATTTTTCAGTCCGGAAATTTTAGTTTTTGAGATCTCAGGAACCTGCATTTCATAGGCATACAATGCTGACATTCCTTTTAAATAATTTTCGTCTTTTGTTAATTCATACATTCCATCGACAAGCGCAGTTACTTCTGATATTGGTTCAGCGTTTTTTACTTCATCTCTTGTCAAGCCAAGACCTTCGGCAAAGTTCATCCATAATTCCGGATGATCACTTACTCCTGTTTTGTAACCTTCTTCATCTGCAAGATTTTCCACTAAAGTTTTTCTGATAGCAGCGTCATCACAATTAGAATGAACGGAGCTTACGAACCTTGGAAAATGCTTTACGAAATGATAGTACTGCTTTGCATATTGCTGCAGTTCTTCTTTCTTAAGCGTTCCTTCGTTCCATTTCTGATAAAAAGGATGTTCAAGCAAGCTGTTCTTTTTAATAACAGCATTAAGCTCAGCAGTGAAAATTTCAGGTTGTGTCATTAACGTTTGGTTTAAATTATTTTTCAAATATAATAATTATTTTTTTTTAAAAATACTTAAATTGAACTTTAAAAGTGACATGACAGGGAAAATAACCTGAGAAGTCAATATTAACTAATTCTCAAGATGCTCGTATTCACCTATTGGAATACAGCTGCAGAAAAGATTTCTATCGCCGTAAGCATCATTCACTCTTCCAACACTTGGAAAAAATTTATGTAATTTGGTATCTTCTGACGGATAGAATGCTTTTTCCCTGGAGTACGGATGATCCCATTTATCTGATGCAATATGAAGAGCAGTATGAGGAGAATTCTTCATAACATTATTGTCTCTAGGAAATTCACCTGATTCAATTTCAGAAATTTCCTTTCTGATACTTATAAGGGCATCACAAAATCTGTCAAGTTCATGGAGTGTTTCTGATTCTGTAGGCTCAACCATTATGGTTCCCGGAACAGGAAATGAAACAGTCGGAGCATGGAAGCCATAATCCATTAATCTTTTTGCAATGTCAACAACTTCGATACCTGCGCTTGTTTTAAATTCTCTCATATCGAATATCATTTCGTGGGCTACAGTATTATTCTCTCCGAAATATAAAGTTTTATAATGCGAAGAAAGCTTATGTCTCATATAATTTGCATTCAGGATGGCTACTTCTGTTGCTTTTTTCAAACCATCACTACCCATCATTTTTATATATGCGTAGGAGATTACCAGAATGCCGGCACTTCCCCAAGGGGCTGCTGAGACAGCTGATATTGAAGAGTTATCTCCTAATTGGACTACGGAATGTCCCGGTAAATATTTTACAAGATGTGAGGCAACACCGATAGGTCCGATCCCCGGTCCCCCTCCGCCATGCGGAATACAGAATGTTTTATGGAGGTTCAAATGGCAAACATCTGCATTTATCATTGCAGGACTTGTTAAGCCAACCTGTGCATTCATATTAGCTCCGTCCATATAAACCTGACCGCCATTATCATGAATGATATTACATATTTCTTTAATTCTTTTTTCGTAGACTCCGTGTGTAGACGGATATGTAACCATAAAAGCACCAAGATCGTCTTTATGTTTTTCTGCTTTTTCCTTCAGATCATCAACATCAATATTTCCTTTAGCATCAAATTTAACTACTACTACATCCATTCCTGCCATTACAGCGCTTGCAGGGTTAGTGCCATGGGCAGAAGCAGGAATCAGGCAAATCTTTCTATGTCCTTCTCCCCTGCTTTCGTGATAGGCTTTTATAACGAGCAATCCGGCATATTCACCCTGAGCACCGGAATTAGGCTGCAGCGAAACACCTGCAAATCCTGTTATCCCGCATAAATCTTTTTCAAGATCCTCTATCATTTCTTTATATCCTTCAGTCTGATCAAAAGGAGCAAAAGGATGTATCTCAGCAAATTCAGGATATGTTACGGGTATCATTTCTGCAGATGCATTTAGCTTCATTGTACATGAGCCAAGCGGTATCATAGAAGTTGTCAAAGACAGATCTTTATTTTCCAGCATCTTCATATAACGCAAAAGCTCGGTTTCAGAATGATGAGTATTAAAAACCGGATGAGTTAAAAACGGAGTATTTCTTTTTAATTCTGCAGGTATAGAATCATATTCACTATCGTAATTGAATTTCTCCCTTTTACTTTTGAATTCCTTGAAAACATCTATAATATTTTCAATTCCTTCATAGACATTGTATTCATTGAGAGAGATCCCTACAAAACCATCAAAATATCTGAAATTTATTTTATGAGATTCAGCAATCTTTCTTATTTTATCACTGTCGGACTTGCTGATCTTAATTTTCAGAGTGTCAAAATAATTTTTATTAACTTGTTCAATTCCAAGATGCTGCAAAGCAGAGTCTAATCTTTTTGCAGAAGAGTTTACACTTTCAGCAATTGCTTTCAGTCCGTCAGGACCATGATAAACTGCATACATGCTTGCGATCACAGCCAGAAGAACCTGAGCAGTACAGATATTGCTCGTAGCCTTTTCTCTTCTGATATGTTGCTCTCTGGTCTGCAAAGCCATTCTGTAAGCAGGGTTATTATGAGAATCAACAGTGAGACCTATGATCCTTCCAGGAAGATTTCTTTTGAAATTTTCTTTACATGCAAAAAAAGCTGCATGAGGACCGCCGTATCCCATAGGCACACCAAATCTCTGTGTAGTGCCAATTACTATATCAGCACCAAACTCACCCGGAGCTTTTAAAAGGCATAAACTTAAAATATCAGCTGCGACACATTTATAAATATTTTTAGATGAACATTTATCGAATAGTTCCTTGTAATCAAAAACTTCACCATCAGCAGCAGGATACTGTACAATAACTGCAAACAGATCATCGTTTAGTTCTAATTTATTGTGATCTCCGGTTACAATTTTTATTCCAAGCGGCTTAGCACGTGTTTCAAGAACTTCAATAGTCTGCGGCAGGCAGCGATCTGAAATAAATATCGAATGAGAATCTTTCTTATCAGCATGTCTCAGGGAATAAAAAAGATGCATAGCTTCGGCAGCTGCAGTTGATTCATCAAGCAATGAGGCATTTGCGATCTCCATTCCTGTAAGATCAATTACCATTGATTGAAAATTTATCAAAGCCTCAAGCCTACCCTGAGCAATTTCAGCCTGATAAGGAGTATACTGTGTATACCAACCCGGATTTTCGAGAACGTTTCTGAGAATAACGGGTGGAATAATTGTAGGATGATATCCTAAACCTATATGCGATTTAAAAACCTTATTTTTTGAAGCAATACCTTTTATCATTTTCAGGAAATCATATTCGGAATACGCTTCACAAATGTTGAATTCTTTTTTGAATCTTATATCGTCTGGTATAGTAGCATTTATCAAGTCATCAGCTGAACTGAATCCAATTGCTTTAAGCATAAGAGAGATCTCTTTATCATCAGGACCAATGTGACGGTCAGCAAATTTAAATATATTATTCTGTATCATTTGGGATTAAATTTATAGATATATACAATATACTTTATATGAAATTCATTCTAAATCTATTAAAAATTCCATTGAAAGAAGATATATGTTTTAAAGAATTATTACTGAATTTAAAGCAGATCAAAATTTCAATTTAGTATTGAAAGCAAGATAAGTATTTCGTAACATTTAGAAAGATTAAATCAAATCAGTTCAATTAATAAATTATTTATGAAAAATATATTATATGTATTATTTCTTTCTTTTGCTTTGATGTTGCTTAATAATTTTACAGTTAAAGCGTCTGAGTCGATGAGTACAAAAGTGAGTGAGAGAAAATGTGTTAAAGCCGGCAATATTATAATGAGTGTTTCTTTGCAAGACCTGAAATTCAATAATGTTAGCGCCGGATCATCTCAAAAGATAGAAGTTGTAATTTCAAATGCTTCAACTTCAGACGAAAGCCTTCTCATTTATCCTTACCCCTTAAACAGTCCGTTTTCATTTTTTCCCGCAGGAATACGTGCTATTGCCCCCGGAACCAGCCAAACTTTTGATGTAATATTTTCACCAACAGCAGCCGGAGTAGAAAATGGTGCATGGAATATTATAAATAACTCTACAAATCTTGCTCAATCTTTTCAAATAAGCTTAAGCGGTACCGGAACAGGAAGTAGTTCGAGTTCTGCAACAGTGAACAGCAGTGATGGTAGTCCTTCAATTGTTATGACAGTAACTCCATGGGATAAAGATTTCGGAGAAGTCTGGACAAGCGATACTAAATCTTTTACTTTTGTAATTTCCAATTCTGCTCAATCAACTGGTCCATTGATCATTTCGACAGAGTCGACTCCTTTAACCCCTTTCAAAACTGATTTCAGAGGTACTGAGAATATAGCGCCGGGTGGATCAAAAAATGTTACAATAACCTTCAGCCCGACAAATGCACAGATTTATAGCAAAAGCTGGATATTGATAAATAATTCTACAAATCAGAATCATAGATATTCTGTGACATTAAAAGGAAAGGGCGGGATATAAATAACCAGGAAATACAAATTGCAAAACGAAATGTAATTGTAAGGGCGATTCACTAATCGCCCTCACAATTATTGTATAGACCAGAAGAAAGTGCATTACTTATGAAAGTATATTGTCAATATTCATGGATTAAACCTCTTCCGATTTATTTACGGGCGATTCGTGAATCGCCCATATACCTTTAGATCATTCCCCTTTACCTGACATCGTTTTTTATTTTGATATTCCTAAAATTCCAGAATGCCGTGCAGGATAAGTTTTGAGTCAGTAGTTGACGTTAAGCCATCGTAGTTCACAACATAAGGTAACTGGTAACTAAGCTGCTGAAACGACATTCCAAGTGTCAGAACTTTAGAGGTTTTATATGCTATACCCAACATTAACAAAGTTTGTCTATCTGTATTGTTATTAAAGCTGTTACTAGAGGTTGCATCATTTAAATTATTGGGATCGAAAACATCATATCTGGCAATGATCATAAGCTTTTCATTTAACGATTCAACAGGAGGATTAAATTCTAAATATGAAGAAAAACCTGATGCTGTAACATTTACTTCAGTTGAAGCTGATGAAAATAATGGATCGCGGTTTGATTGAAGACTATACTCCCCTCCAATTTTAAAGAATCCTGCTTTTGCAAAATTATATTTTAAATGAGCCATACCACCGAAACGATTTCTCTGATACTGGACTCCGCCGGAGGTAAAATTCTCTCCTAAACCCAACTTGCCAAAATACAGAAAACCACCAAATGTAACGTCAGTGATGCCTTCAATTCTTCCTGATTTAGCCATCGCTGTTCTGCTTTTAATATTATTAGCCATTGGATGCACAAATGCAGCTACTTCAACATCTTTAAACCTGTTATCGAAACTTAAATTTCTAAACCCGTTACCGTTAAATACATTTAAGTAAAGCTCACCTAATCCTTTCGGAGCTGTTAAAGTCAGATTTGCTCCCAGATCCGCAGTAGTAAAATAAGAACTATTT
>JBBRMY010000059.1:0-14128 GCA_038230595.1 Ignavibacteria bacterium | reverse complement strand
CATCGTAAAGAAGTCATTCTTGAAAAGATCGGTGGCCAGAAGCTGTCAGGGATCGTCAGTGAAATGTATTCTGATGATGCTACTGACTTTGTTTCGGAGCTGGATCAGGACAAACAGGAAGAAGTTCTTCAGAATCTTGATGCAATAGATAAGGAAGATTCATCAGAAGTAAGAGAGCTTTTAAGATATGATGAAAATACTGCCGGCGGTATCATGGCAAAGGAATTTATTGCCATACATCTGGACATAACTATCAATGAAGCAATTAAAGAAATTCAGGATCAGGCAGAGGATGTAGATCAGTTCTATAATGCATATGTAGTAGATAATTCTAATATGCTCGTCGGAATCATTTCTCTGAAGAGATTGATCATTTCTTTAAAAAATCCTGAAGAGAAAGTTTCAGCAGTTATGAACCCTGATGTAATATCTGTAAAGGCTGATGTTGATCAGGAAGAAGTTGCAAAAATATTCCGTAGTTATGACCTTGTATCCCTTCCGGTAGTTGATTCAAATAACAGAATTATAGGTAAGATCTCCATTGATGATATTCTTGATGTTATGGAGGAAGAATATTATGAATACGTTGCAAAGATGGTTGGTTCCGATTCTGAAGAGCTTGAAAAAAAATCACCTTTTGCAATTGCGAAGCTCAGGCTTCCATGGGTTTTAATCACTCTGTTCATTGAACTTGCGGGGGGATTTGTAATAGCACAATATGATGAAACATTACGAAAAGTAATTCTGTTGGCTTCATTTCAGCCGGTAATATCTGCAATAGCAGGGAATACCGGACTTCAATCTGCAGCAATAATTGTTCGTGCACTTGACACAGGACTTGTATCACTCAACAGATGGTGGGAACCTGTTAAAAGACAATTACAGACTTCAATTATCATAGGAACAGTTGTAGCTCTAATAGTTGGTATCATTGGCTTTATCTGGGAAAAAGATAAAAGCTTAATGTTTGCAGTAACAGTTGCAATATCAATGTTCATTAGTATTAATCTATCAGGAGTTGTTGGAACAATTGTTCCAATGCTTTCAAAAAAATTGGGATTTGACCCTGCCATAACCTCGGGACCCTTCGAAACTGCATTCCAGGATGTAGTCGGAATTTCAATATTTTTATCAATTGCCACTTTATTACTTACACACTTTTGATACAGTCTTTTAAAAAAAGATTTTCACTTCTTGCTTTACCCGATATTACTAATATTCTTTTTCTTTTATTCCTTGCACTTCTTAGTCTGGTATTTTGCTTTAAGATCCCGGGATGGTATTTTATTCTTATAACAAATACGATCCTGATCTTCATTATTACATTTATTGTAAGCGATTATGAAAAAGGGGATAGAAATGAAAAGACATTGTGGAGATTTATAAGATACTGGTATATTTTTTTTATGATAATTTTCTGCTTCAAAGAGATCTATGTATTCATGATATACCTGACTCCGGGAGTCTATGACTCATTACTGATAAAATGGGATAATGCATTATTCTTTGGACACAATCCTAATCTGGCATTGAACAGCATTCAAAGACCATGGCTTACTGAATTCCTTCAGATAGTTTATATTTCTTTTTATATCATGCCTTATATTTATACAATAGAATTATTTGTATGGCATAGATATGAAGAGCTCAAGTATGCAATGTTCGTTCTATTCTTTGGTTTCTATTTATCATTCATTGGCTATTTATTTTTGCCGGCAATAGGACCGAGGTTTACTCTTTTTGATTTTACAAAAATAGATATTGAACTGCCCGGATTGTGGCTGACAAATGGTATTAGAGCTATAATTGATCTTGGGGAATCTATTCCTCATAATGTTTCAGATCCGCAGAATTATGCACAAAGAGATGCATTCCCATCTGGACATACTATGATGATAATTCTGATAACTTATCTTTCCCATAAAATAAAATCGAAATCAATTTATTTCTATCTGCCATATTGCATACTTATGATATTCTCAACAGTATATTTGAGATATCATTATGTATCTGATCTTATCTCAGGGGGATTGCTTTCTGTAGTAACTGTTATTATTGCGAATCATATTTATAAGAAGAAGGGTATTCATTTCGGAGCAGACGAGAAAGTGGTGAAGGAACTAAAGCTTTAACTCGGAATTATAATTTATTTATTAAAATACTTACTCATTATCTCATCGGCTAAAAGAAATCCTTTAGTGTTTAAATAAAATCGATTAATATCTTTTTCTGCCAGACCATTTTTTATTAATGCTTCCATGCCAGGTCCAAATTCATTTTCAAAATTACTTCTAACCAGTTTTTCGTATCTCTGATAATTCACTCCACCACTTCTTAGTGCCAGCATTATAAATTCTTTTTTATTGTCTTCCGGCTTGAGATCATATACTTCTTCGATCGGCAGCTTATTATCTGCAAGCAATACATTAAATTTCACTATATCTCTGTAATTATTAAACCGTTTACCATTGAAAAATGAATGTGCGGAAGGACCAAGTCCAAGATAATTCTCATAATTCCAGTATTTTTTATTGTGCCTGCTTTCATAACCGGGCTTAGCATAATTTGAGATCTCATAATGCTTATATCCTGTTTCCTTTAATTTGCTGCTGACAAGATAATACATATCAGCTTCATTGCTTTCAGTATTCTTGATAACTTTTCCATTCTTTAATAAAGTATAAAGCTTTGTAAATTTTTCAAAGATAAGTGTGTAAGCAGAAATGTGAGGAACTCCTGTTGCAATTGCGATCTCAACTGATCTTGTCAGATCTTCTATTGTTTGACCGGGAAGTGAGTAAATCAGATCAATACTTAAGTTATCAAAATATTTCTGAGCCTGTTCAATTGTTTGCAGTGCTTCTTCTGCAGTATGATTTCGGGTAAGGAATATTAATTCTTCGTTATTAAAAGACTGAACACCAAAACTTATGCGATTAATTCCGGTATCTCTAAAGCTTTTGATGTCAGCATTTAATAAGTCTTCAGTATTTGCTTCAATGCAAACTTCAGAATTGTTATCAATATTGAAAGAAGATTTTAATTGATCAATAATTTTCTTTAATCTATCCGCTCCTATTAAAGAAGGAGTGCCTCCGCCAAAAAATATTGTATCGAAATTTACATCTTTGTATTCGTTAGAATAAAGTTCTATCTCTTTTAATAAACTGTCAGTAAATTTATCAATAAGATTTAGATTTGTAATTAGATAAAAATCACAGTATGTGCATTTGCTCCTGCAGAAGGGGATGTGAATGTAGATTCCTGACATTGAGAATTAGTAAATCAAAAATGCCATTTCTTTCGAAATGGCATTTTGATAATTAAGTGTGTTCCTAATCAGGTGATTGGGAACAATAAAAATAATTCCGCTGCAATCGCAGAATTTTGGGATCCCCGCTAAAAGCATTCGGGGACGACAATATTTTTAATGTATTCAAACTATTAATGCATTATAATCTTTAATGTATCAAACTTCCAATTCTTTCCCATCTGATTGTTCCGATGAGTCTGAAGAAATCACTAAATGGAATATTTGCATCCCATGACCAATACAGCATAAATGCTTCACCAACAACATTTTCTACGGGCATAAATCCCCAGAATCTGCTGTCTAAAGAATTATTTCTGTTGTCACCCATCATCCAGAGATAATCTCTGCCGACAGTATAATTATTATCCGGAAGTTCTTTATCATCAACGTAAGTTTTATTACCTGTTCCCATTCTTATATTATGGCCTTCTTTTGTGACAAACATTTTATAGCCTTCGAAGTTTGCAGAGTCTATTTTTATCAGATCGCCTTTCTTCGGAACTCTTAAAGGACCGTAATTATCTTCATTCCAGTTTGAGCCTTTTGGAAAAATGCGGGGATTATAAAAATTTGCAGGCCTGTTTATATTATCAAATCTTGTATTTGGAGCATTCGGGAATGGCTGACCATTCACATATAAAACCTTATTAATAACTCTGATAGAATCGCCCGGTTCTCCAACGCATCTTTTTATATAGTTAACTACTTCCTTTGAAATAACTTCATCTCGGTCTCCCGGAAAATCGAATACTATTACATCGCCTCTTTTCGGATCTTTGAATCCCGGTAATTTAAAATAGGGAAGTCTGATATCTGTTAATGGAATATTGCGCGGAGTAGTTGCTCCATAAGTAAATTTTGTCACTAACAAAAAATCGCCGACAAGTAGAGTATTCTCCATCGAACCGGTAGGAATTCTGTATGCTTCAAAAATAAATATCTTAATTATAAAAGCTACAACAGCTGCATAAACCAATGCATCTGCAAACTCTCTTGACTTTCCTTTTTTAATTACGACCGGTTTTTTTGGATCATTTCCTAAAACCCGGTTTGTCCTCACATTAGAGTTATTTGAAGAAGAAGGAGGGGTGTTCGTTACTTTTACTGTCATGTAA
This sequence comes from Ignavibacteria bacterium, assembly GCA_038230595.1. Taxonomy (GTDB): domain Bacteria; phylum Bacteroidota; class Ignavibacteria; order Tepidaquicellales; family Tepidaquicellaceae; genus JBBRMY01. The sequence goes on along the minus strand of JBBRMY010000059.1, from coordinate 9,700 downwards.
TTTTTAATACTATTTTAATTAATAAAGTTACATAGTTCGCATTCCATTTTCATCGTAAAGCCTAATCCAAAGAGAGAACTGCAAGGAAAGCTTCCTGAGGAATTTCAACATTTCCTACCTGCTTCATTCTTTTCTTTCCTTCTTTTTGCTTCTCTAATAATTTTCTTTTTCTTGAGATATCACCGCCATAACATTTTGCTATAACATTCTTTCGCATAGCGCTGATAGTTTCCCGTGCAACTATTTTAGCTCCTATAGCCGCCTGAATAGCAACTTCAAACATCTGCTTTGGAATTAGTGTTCTTAATTTCGAGCAAAGCTTTTTACCCCATTCATGGGATTTGCTTCTATGAACTATAGTTGAAAGTGCATCGACGGGCTCACCATTAAGGAGTATATCAATTTTAACTAAATCAGATTCTCTGTAATCTTTTAATTCATAATCGAATGATGCATAACCTCTCGACATTGATTTAAGTTTATCATAAAAATCAAAGACGATCTCACTAAGTGGGAATTCAAATCTCAGGTCAACTCTTTTTGCATCAACGTAATCAGTCTGCTTATATATACCGCGTTTTTCATTCGCAAGTTTCATTATGTTTCCCATATAATCTGTGGGAGTTATGATCTGAGCGGAAATATATGGCTCTTCAATTCTTCCGATTAGAGTAGCATCAGGCATTAGAGATGGATTATCTACAATAACTTCGTCACCGTTATGTCTGTAAACTTTATATTCTACGTTTGGAACTGTAGTTACCAGATTAAGATTGTATTCGCGTTCAAGTCTTTCCTGAACGATCTCCATATGAAGCATTCCAAGAAATCCGCATCTGAAGCCAAAGCCTAAAGCTGCTGAACTTTCAGGAATAAATGAAAGAGCGGCATCATTTAATTTTAGTTTCGAAAGTGCATCTCTGAGATTTTCAAAATCATCACTCGCAGAAGGATAAACTCCGCTGTATACCATCGGAAGAACTTCCTTATATCCGGGAAGTGGTTCTCTTGCAGGCTCTTCAGCATTGAAAATTGTGTCACCGACTTTAGAATCATTTACATCTTTAATACCGGCTATCAGATATCCTACCTGTCCGGATTCAAGAGTTCCTGTCCGGACTCTTCCCATTTTCAGAACACCAACTTCTTCTACCTGAAAAAATTTATCATTAAAATAAAACTGGATCTTCTGCCCTTCTTTTAGAACGCCGTCAAAAACCCGAAGATAAATTATAACACCTCTGTAAATATCAAACTTGGAATCGAAGATAAGCGCTCTGAGAGGCTCATCGTTCTTTACTTTTGCGGCAGGAACTCTTTCAACAATTGCTTCAAGAATATCTTCGGTGCCGATATCTGCTTTAGCGCTTGCAAGAATAATATCTTCTTTCTTGCAGCCGATAAGGTCGATTATCTGCTGAGTTACATCATCTATTATAGCATTAGGAAGATCGATCTTATTGATAACAGGAATTATTTCAAGACCGTTATCAATAGCGAGATAAAGATTGCTAATAGTTTGTGCTTCAATCCCCTGAGTTGCATCCACAACCAGCAATGCGCCTTCGCAGGCAGCAAGAGAGCGCGAAACTTCATAAGAGAAATCTACGTGACCTGGAGTATCAATAAGGTTGAAAATATAATCCTTGTTGTTCTTCGACTTATATTTCATCTGAATTGCATGAAGCTTGATAGTGATGCCTCTTTCCTGCTCGAGATCCATATCATCAAGCACCTGCTTCATCATATTTCGTTTCTCTATTGTAGCAGTTTTTTCGAGGAGCCTGTCGGCAAGAGTGGATTTCCCGTGGTCTATATGTGCGATAATGCAAAAATTACGGATCATAGAACCATTGTCTGATCCCGTATTCAAATCTTTTTCCAAATTATTTAAAACTTCTCCTTTGTATACTAATAAAAAAAGTGGACTCTAAATAAACGATAGAACGATCATTGATCTATTTAGATTCCACTTGAATTCGATTGCTAAACTTTTAACCGGGTAATATTAACTCTTCGGTTCGCCTTTTCTCTTTTCTCTGATTTCCTGTATCTCTTTACGGATCTCAGCAGCAACTTTACGTAAATTGTTCAATTCTTTTCTCAACCTTGTTCCGGCAGCGTTTTGCTCTTTACTGTAGAATTTCTCAATATCGGCACTCATTGATTCTATTACTTTTTGAAGATCACCGAATTTTTCCATTTGGTTTTTGCTCCTTGGGTTAGTTTTTGTTAAATGATTTTTTGAAATTAAGATTTAATTGTGAATATTACAATACTTTTAAAAAATCAACTAAATACGCTTATGCAACCTTTCCAACGTAAGGGATAGAGAAAATGATGCTGACTCCCCATGCAACAAATGCCAAACCGAATATAATAAGTGCAGATATAATAGATAAATTCATCCAATTTTTCAATTTATAATCCCTGAATATTCCCCAGACACCATTTAATCCGTGATACATTCCCAGAACTAAAAATGAAAGATCGATAATTCTGTACCATGAAAACTGCATTCTGGTTAAAACCGCCTGATATGTATGACCTGAATCAGGATGATAATGCATTAAAATATAGTGGCCTATCATTAAAACAACTAAAGCAATACCGGTAACTCTTTGTAAAACCCAGCTTTTTGATCCGGAAGACTTTGAAGAATTATATTTAAACATTAAACTTTAAATTATTTGGTAAGTAAACCCAGTTCATAAGAAAACATTATAAAGCCCATTCCTAAGAACAGTATGATACCTATAAACCAACTCCATGCATATAATGACTTATGATATTTGGCTCCTTCAGCCCAGTCAACAAGTACAATTCTGATACCATTAAATGCGTGAAAAAGTACAAATGCGAATAATAGCCATTCGATCACCATAAAGATCGGTGAAGTATAAAGCTTTATCTTAGCATTAAAAACCGCTTCACCTTGAGTAAGAGGGCTTAACGAATAAATATGAAGGAAAAGATAACCTATAAGAGCAATTCCTGATATCCTGTGCAGGATCCATGCTTTGCTGCCTGAATCTTTTTTATAATTTAAATTTTCTTTTACCCAGCCTCTCTGGTCGAAAGTCTTGATCTTTTTATATGAATCGGAGTTTGTGGAACCTGACATTGATGGTATGTTGGAGTAATTACTTAAAATTTAACTATAAACGCAATTATATACAATTTAATAATAAATGCGAAATGCACTCTAAACTTAAAAATCATATTTCTAATAATATATAGTTCATAACTGCTTTGTTAATTGATTCTACTAATTTAAATTGATAATTTTAAACTGATAAAACAGGCAAGGAGAAAAAGCTCTTCGATCATGTATTTTCAAATAAAAATAATTTTGCAGTAAAGTCCTTAAATGGTAAGGTTCTCGTGCTCAATCAGAATTATGAACCTCTTACCATTTGCAGCGTCAAAAGGGCTGTAATATTACTATATCTTCAAAAAGCTGAGATCATTTCTAATATTACCAATAAAAGTATAAATTCAGTTTATAAGAAATTTGATTATCCGAGCATTGTCCGCCTTGTTTTTTTTGTAAGAGTACCTTTTAAAAAGATCATTCTATCGCGTAAGAATATTTTAAGAAGAGATGGACACCGGTGCCAGTATTGCGGATTGACTTCTAATCTGACAGTCGATCATGTTGTCCCGAAATCAAAAAAGGGTGAAGATACCTGGGAAAATCTTACAACTGCCTGTGTGAAGTGTAATAACAAAAAGGGCGATCGTACACCTGAAGAATCAAAGATGCATTTGAAAACCATTCCTAAAAGACCTTCACATATAACATTTATAAAAAACTTTGCGGGTAAAGTTGATGATGACTGGAAACCGTACCTTTACATGAATTAACTAATTATAAAAATTTAAATTTTAAATACTTCAGGTTTCTGCTGAAGTATTTTTTTTGTTCAAAATAAAACAGATTATGGAAAAATATCTTTTATATGTAAACGGCGAGATTAAAGAATCAAAGGACAATTCTTTTTTTGATTCAATTAATCCGGCAGATGGCTCTGTAATTACACAAGTTGCAAATGCAGGTTATGATGATGCGCTTGAAGCAATTCATGCTGCGAGAGAAGCATTTGATCAGGGACCGTGGACTAAAATGTCCGGTGAAGAAAGAGGAAAAATATTAAAACAGATAACTGATAAAATTAATGAGCATCAGGCTAAGCTGGTCGAACTTGAAGTTCTTGACTCAGGCTCTACATTAAGAAAAGCAGGAGAAGATATATTCCTTTCAGCAAAGTCTATGAATTACTTTTCAAAGATGGCTTCAGTTTCACTTGAAGAAAATGTAGAAGGACTGACTCGAGAAGGTGTAAGCAAAAATATTCTTGTACGTGAACCTATCGGAGTTGTATCTGCAATAATCCCGTGGAATTTTCCTTTTAAAATGTTCATATGGAAAATTGCTCCTGCACTTGCTGCAGGATGTACGGTCGTAATAAAGCTTTCTCCTGAGACCTGTCTTTCAGTTCTTTACTTTGCAAGAATATTAAATGAAACAGGGCTTCCAAAAGGAGTTCTGAATATTATTACAGGTGATGCTGAAGTTGGTACTGAAATGGTTACAAATCCGCTTGTTGATAAAGTAGCCTTTACAGGCTCAACAGAAGTTGGAAAGCTGATCATGAAAAATGCCAGCAGTACAATGAAAAAAGTTACTCTGGAGTGCGGTGGAAAATCAGCAAATATAGTTCTTGATGATGCTGATATAGATCTCGCAGTTGATGGAGCAATCTATGCAGGATTTTATCATCAGGGTCAGTGCTGTGAAGGCGGAACAAGACTTCTTGTACAATCCGGAATTTATGATGAGTTCACAGGTAAGCTGAAAGAAAAGATCGGAAGAATGAAGATAGGAGAGCCAGGAGATAAAAGTACAAAAGTTGGTCCGGTCGTTTCGAAAAGACAATTTGATACTGTGATGGGATATATTAATAAAGGAAAAGAAGAAGGTGCAGAAATTCTTACAGGTGGTAACAGAGTCGGTGAAAAAGGTTTTTTTATAGAGCCAACAGTTTTTGTAAATGTTAAAAATGAAATGAAAATTGCACAGGAAGAAATATTTGGACCTGTAGTTGTTGTTATAAAATTTGATGACGATAATGAAGCAATTAAAATTGCTAACGATTCTATTTACGGATTAGGAGGAGCGGTCTGGTCATCAGACAGCGAGCGAGCTATGAACATTGCAAAGAAATTAAAGACAGGAACAGTCTGGATAAATGAGTATCACTTGCTAAGTGACAGAGCTCCATTCGGCGGATATAAGCAAAGCGGTATAGGCAGGGAATTCGGAATGGACGGATTAAAAGAGTATACAGAAGTAAAGCATATTCATATAGATGAATTAAAGACAAGAGATAAAAAGCCATGGTTTGATACCGTTGTGCCGAAATAATGAATTTTAAAAAGATAATCTCGGGTAATAATTGCAGTCTGCATATTTTCAGTGAAAAAGATGAAAAGCTGATTGATCTGATACATGTTCTTTTTAATGATGAAAATATTATTGGCTATATGAACCCTGCTTATCCGCTGCGAAAGAATAGAAGCTCTGTTAAAAAATGGGTTATAAAAACTTCAAAAAATCCTTATGCAAGATGGTATGTAATAAAAGCTAAAGGGAAGTATATAGGATATGTCTGTTTCAAGTGGAGAAAGGATTACGAAGAAGCATGTGAAGTATCAACTGCTATCCTTCCTGAGTTCAGAGGATTAAAACTGGGATATGAGTCATCTAAGATCCTGATAGATCACATAAGGCTGACCAGGTTCTTTAAATACATAGTTGCATACATTAAAGTTGGGAACAAAAAAGCTGAGAATAATATAAAGAAGATCGGCTTAAAGAAAACGAACAGACTACAAAGTATCATCACAAAGCATTTTTATGGTTGGGACGGCAGCTCTGCAGACAGAATGTATAATTTATTTGTACTGAAATGATTTGTAAAGACACAACTGAATATCTGTCCGACAAAATTTTCTCTTTCCCAAAAAGAAAGGTTGATAAAAACTACAAAGCTCTGCACCTTTGAGTGCTTTGCACGAAACATAAAATTATTGAACACTATAATCATAAATGGATATAACTAATAAAAAAGTTCTAATACTCGGGGGATGGGGACTGGTTGGTTCTGCTATCGCAAGAAGATTAATGAACGAATCTCCTTCGGGTATCATTCTTACTTCTCTTAAAAAAGAAGAAGCTGAAGAGATTTGTAAGGAGTTATCAGAAGAATATAAAAAGAAGCCGGGCTTTTTTGTCCCATGGCATGGAAATGTTTTTTCAAGAAATGATTATAAAGATACTCCGCGTGATCAGCTTTTAGAGAATGACGAAACCAGGTCTGAAATGGTAAAAGACATTGCTGGTGAACTTAATGATAAAATGCTTAACTCAATGGCGCTTTATAAATTAATTGAAGAGCATAAGCCTGATGTCATCATCGACTGTATTAACACTGCAACTGCCATCGCATATCAGAACATTTTTAATTCTTATAATACGATTAACGGAATTCTTAATGGTAAAGAAAAGAATTTTGACCTTCTGAAAAAAGAAGTTGAAAAAATGATGTGCATCTCTTATGTACCGCAGTTAATAAGACATATTCAGGTGCTACATAACTCGATGCTGAAATTCTCAACGAAATTTTATCTTAAGATCGGAACAAGCGGTACCGGAGGCATGGGTCTAAACATTCCTTATACACACAGTGAAGAAAAGCCTTCACGTGTATTGCTGAGCAAGTCATCTGTAGCAGGAGCTCATACTTTGCTCTTATTTTTAATGGCAAGAACTCCGGGAGGACCGGCTATAAAAGAATTAAAGCCTACTGCATCTATTGCATGGAAAAAAATTGCATACGGAGAAGTGAAAAAATATGGAAAGCCTATTAATATTTATGAAGTCGGAATGGATGAAGGAGTAAGTCTATCCGGAAAATTCTCACGGACTACAGATAAGAAATTTAATTCAAAAAGTAATTTGAATACTGTCTTCATCGATACAGGTGAGAATGGAATATTTTCAGCAGGGGAATTTGAAACTATCTCAACAGTAGGTCAGATGGAATTTGTAACTCCTGAAGAAATTGCTGAAAATTCTGTAAGAGAAATAATGGGCTATAATACAGGTCACGATATTATAAACGCACTTGACAATTCTTCAATGGAGCCTTCTTACAGAGCAGGCTTCCTTCAGCAATATGCTTCAAATAAAATTAAAGCTCTAGAAAAAGAAAATAAAACTTCATCGATTGCTTTTGAAATGCTTGGTCCTCCGCGACTTTCAAAACTGCTCTTTGAAGTACATCTTATTCGACTTATTTATAAGAGCTTCAATGATTATATTAACGAGAATTACAAAACAGCAGCAAAGAAAATTCATGATCTGCTGAGTTCTAATACAGAGTTAAGGAATGAAATAATTTCTATCGGCATTCCGATACTTCTCCCGGATGGTAAGAACTTACTAAGAGGACCTCATATCGAGATCCCTTCTAGATCTGAAGGAGAAGAGTTTAAGCTTGATGATACAAAGATCAATAAATGGGCTGCAAACGGCTGGGTTGATCTGCGTGAAGAGAACTGGAAACTGTGGAATGATAGATTTAAAGCCATTATAAAAGATACTGAAGATCATCCTGATGCAGCATTCAGTTCAAGATATATCTTCAATAAAGAATACTGGGAAGATTTCGATACGATAAATATAGGAAAGGTAGTTGGCTGGATGTTCATAAATGAAGAAGATGGATTAAGAATTAAAGGCTGATACCTTTAAATAAATAAAATTTTATATTAATGATCCCTAACATTTTATCTGTTTCTATTTTTCTTCCGATACTGCTTGCAGTCGGAATTATGTTCATTAAAAAGGAAAAGCATAATACGATAAGGTGGTATACTCTTATCATCTCGCTCATTCCGTTTATTCTGTCACTGATAATGTTCTTTAATTATAATCCTGCAAATGCAGATTATCAGTTCATAGAAAAAATGAAGTGGATAACCTTTATTAACACGAGTTATTTCTTAGGTATCGATGGTATATCACTTCTGTTAATAGTCCTGACAACATTCATTGTTCCTCTTTGTATTTTATCTTCATGGAATTCGATCAACTCCCGTGTTAAGGAATTTCATTTTTTAATGATACTCCTTGACTGCGCTCTTATCGGAGTTTTCTCATCATTAGATCTTTTATTGTTCTATACATTCTGGGAATTTATTCTTATTCCGATGTACTTTATGATAGGTATCTGGGGAGCAGAGGATAGAATTTATGCTACGGTTAAGTTTTTCCTTTACACAATGTTTGGCTCGCTGCTTTTACTGATCGGAATTATCTGGCTCGGATTTTTATGCCAACCGCTGCTTGGTGAATTCACAACCGATCTTACAAAGCTGACATTAGTTGCTCAAAGCCTTCCGAGAGATAAGCAGATATATTTGTTTATACTTTTCACTTTAAGTTTCCTAATTAAAGTACCTTTATTTCCATTCCATACATGGCTGCCCGATGCTCACGTTCAAGCACCGACTTCGGGAAGTATTATACTTGCAGCAATTTTGCTGAAGATGGGTACTTATGGCTTGTTAAGATTTTCACTTCCTCTCTTCCCGGAAGCATTTATTGTACTCACTCCTTATATTGCCGTTCTGGCAGTTATAGGAATTATTTACGGAGCATTGCTTTCCATTGTTCAGAAGGATATTAAAAAGCTTGTTGCTTACTCATCTGTCAGTCACTTAGGCTTCGTTGTGCTTGCGATATTTGCAGTTACACAGGATGCAATGCAGGGCGGTGTACTTCAGATGATAAATCACGGTTTATCAACCGGTGCGCTCTTCATGGCAGTTGGTATTCTATATGAAAGAAGACACACGAAATTAATTTCAGAATATGGCGGAGTTATGAAAGTCATGCCTGTATTTTCAGTTCTGTTCATGATAGTTTGCTTTTCTTCAATTGGATTGCCGGGCTTAAATGGATTTATAGGTGAATATCTTATTTTGCTTGGGTCATTTGGTTCTATAAACCTTCATACTAATCTTTACACTATCATATCAACACTTGCAGTTATTCTCGCTGCTGTATATCTATTATGGATGTACCAGAGAGTAATGCTTGGTCCTATTGAAAATGAAAAGAACAGGTCATTGAAAGATATGGACAAGAGAGAGCTTGCAGCTTTACTTCCACTAATTGTTTTTATAGTTTGGATCGGAGTTTATCCGAATACTTTCCTTTCAAAAACAGAAGCTTCTGTTAAAAGGATAGTAACTACTTTTGAAGCAAGTAAGAAGAGGCTCGGATACAATATGGAAAATACTGCACCAATTAATGTGATACAAAAATAAAAGACCGGATGCCTCTTATTCCCGATTATATAAAAAAGCTAAAGCCTTATGTAGCGGGAAGGACGATCGATGAGATCAAAAAAGAATTCGGACTTGAAAGAGTTTATAAGCTCGCTTCGAATGAAAATCCTCTTGGTCCTTCTGCTAATGCCTTAGTTGCTATAGAAAATTGTCTCTCCGAGCTTCACAGATATCAGGATGTCGGAGCTACAGAACTTCGTACTGAGATCGCAAAAATTTACGATGTAAAAGTTTCCAATGTACTTGTTGGCAATGGCAGCGAAGGGATCATGGCAAATGT
>JBBRMY010000058.1:0-14284 GCA_038230595.1 Ignavibacteria bacterium | reverse complement strand
CATCATGCCTTGTGATGGCTTAGTAACTGTATCGGAACGTAGGTCAATTAGTTTCATAGGGAAATGAAAATTTAAAGAATTATATAATTAAAATGTTTTTATTTGCCCCGACCTTTAGGTCGGGGCAATAATTGGAATTTTCCGGCTTTAGCCGAACCTTTATTTAAAATGGTTAGGCTAAAGCCGGGATCTAAAAAATTTTAACCTCGACCTTTAGGTCCGGGCAAATAAAATCTAAATTTAATTTTGAGAATTGCAGGATCTTATATACAGGTCGCTCCTACGGAGCTAAGAAATTATTTCATTCCTTACTACAAACAGGACGCTCCTACGGAGCTACTTCCTCTTTCTCTCTTTTTCTAATTTTTTTAATACTTCTTCATAGTCTAATGTTTCTTCATTACATCTGAGCAAGACAGTGTTAAGATCATAAAAATCTTCTAACAACCTTTCTAACTTTTTATAACTAATTTTCTTTTTCATGCTTATAAAGCAAAGGGCGAAAAATTTTTCGCCCCTTCATTTAACTGCCACTATTTTTTATTCAAACAGCTTTCCCGGATCATCTACACTCTCCTCTTCAACAATATTTGCAACTGAAGAAATATGATCAGTATCGCTTAATCTTATCAGCTTCACACCCTGAGTATTTCTGGACATGACTCTTATATCTTTCATTTTTTGTCTGATCAGAATTCCCTTATTGGTAATTATCATCAGGTCATCAGAATCTGTTACTTCCTTTATCGAAATTAGCTTACCGACTTTATCAGAAGTTTTAACAGTCTTCACTCCCTTTCCGCCTCTGCCGGTTACTCTGTAATCACCTAAGTCACTTCTTTTTCCAAATCCCTTATCCGTTACAACAAGTATAGTAGCGCTGTTCCTGGCGACTGCAACTAATCCGATAACAAAGTCACCTTTTGCAAGGTTGATCGCTTTTACTCCGGTTGCTGTTCTACCCATATCTCTTACAAGTGATTCATTAAATCTGATCGCCTGACCTTCGTGAGAGCCAATAACAATTTCCTGTGTCCCGTTAGTCAGCTTTACATCAACTAAGGCATCATTAGAATTAATGTTAATCGCATTTATACCATTTTTTCTGATATTAGAATATGCATCTAGCTTTGTCTTTTTGATGAGACCGCATTTTGTAACCATAGTAACACAGAAATCATCCTTAAAATCTTTTACCATTACAAAGGCGTTTACCTTCTCATCTTTTTCCTTTTCGATAAGATTAAGTATTGATTTACCTCTGGAAGTTCTTGTTCCCTCAGGAATATCATAAACCTTCAACCAGTAACATTTTCCCTTATCTGTAAAGAACATTATATACTGATGAGTTGAGCCAATAAACATATGCTCGACAAAATCATCATCAGCGCTTCCTGTATTTGCAGCAGTAATTCCTTTTCCGCCTCTGCCCTGTGATTTATATGAAGTGACAGGTATTCTCTTAATAAATCCTTTATTTGAAATAGTTATAACTACATCTTCTTCCTTTACGAGTTCTTTCATCATCTCGTCAGTATTCATTTTCTTTACATCGTAAAGTATCTGAGTTCTTCTTTCATCTCCGTATTTTTCCTTAATTGCTTTTAGCTCATCAATGATTATTTCTCTTCTAAGATCTTCATTCTTAAGAATTCCTCTGAGTCTTTCGATAGTTTTTATAACTTCCTTATACTCATCTTCGATCTTTTTTCTTTCAAGTCCTGTAAGTCTTTGCAGTCTCATATCAAGAATTGCCTGAGCCTGAATTTCTGACAGCTTGAATTTTTTCATCAGACCTTCTTTAGCAGTAGGACCATCCTTCGATTTTCTGATAAGCTTTATGATCTCATCGATATTATCTAAGGCAATTATATATCCTTCAAGAATATGAGCGCGCTTTTCTGCTGCCTCAAGATCAAATTTTGTTCTGCGAACAACTACTTCCAGTCTGTGCTTGATGAAATATTCCATCATTTGCTTTAATGTGAGAATCCTTGGGATACCATCAACAATTGAAAGCATGATAATACCAAACGTAACCTGCATTTGTGTATGCTTGAAAAGATTATTCAGCACAACATGCGGATTACCGTCTCTCTTCAAGCCGATAACTATACGCATTCCGTCTCTATCACTTTCATCATTGATAGCAGAAATATCTTCAAGCCTTTTGTCTCTTACTAAGTTCGCAATATTTTCAATGAGAGTTGCCTTATTTACCTGGTAAGGAAGCTCGCCTACAATAATATTCTGACGTCCGTTCTTTTCAACTTCGATTGAAGCCTTTGCTCTTAAAATTACTTTACCTCTACCTGTATTGTAAGCTTCCACTACAGGATCAAATCCATAAATGATACCACCTGTTGGAAAATCAGGAGCCTGAACATATTTCATTAATTTTTTTATTTCAGCATCAGGATTTTTTATCAGGTATGTTATTCCGTCAATTACTTCATTTAAATTATGAGGAGGTATATTCGTTGCCATACCAACTGCGATACCATTTGATCCGTTGATAAGCAGATTCGGGATCACAGACGGCATTACTGATGGCTCTGTAAGTGTATCATCAAAGTTAGGGAGGAAGTCAACTGTGTTTTTATCTAAATCCTGTATTAATGTTTCAGCGATCTTCGCAAGACGCGCTTCTGTATACCTCATAGCAGCCGGTGAGTCACCATCTATCGAACCAAAATTTCCCTGACCGTCAACAAGCGGATATCTTAAAGAAAAATCCTGTACCATTCTTACCATAGTATCATAAATAGCCTTATCTCCGTGCGGGTGATATTTACCAAGAACTTCACCAACAATTCTTGCAGATTTTTTATAAGAACGGTTAGCAGCAAGTCCAAGCTGATCCATTCCATAAAGTACTCTTCTGTGCACCGGCTTTAGACCATCACGCACATCAGGTAAAGCTCTAGCAACAATAACAGACATAGAGTAATCAATATATGAGGATTTCATTTCCTCTTCTATATTGACAGGAATTATTTTTTCGTTAGCCATTTATTTGAAGAAAATCTTTTTGATTATAATAATTTGTGGAGTATTTTGTGGAGCTAACCGGGATCGAACCGGCGCTCTCATCGTTGCGAACGATGCGCTTTACCAGTTAAGCTATAGCCCCCACAAAACCTTTAAAAGTAAGCTAAAATATAGCTAATTTGCAGAGATTTTTCAATGTAAATTATTGATAAAAGAGTGGATTTGTTTAGATTAATAGAAACTATCGCGAACTCTGACCTGAATGATCTCAAGGAGTTTACCTTTCTGCTTATCAAGTAATATTCCTGTCAGATGACCACCATAAACACAGCCTGTATCGATATTCATGAACCATCCTTTTTCATAAACCGGCTCTTTAACAGGAGTGTGTCCGATGATCTGAAATTTATCAAGCTTCAACAGCTTTTCAGTTCTGTTCCACATTATTGACCTGTCATCTCCGTTCTCAATTATTCCGGCATGAGAAATTAAAATTTTTCCGATTTCAGTTTTCAAAGGTAATGAATTCAGATAATCATAATGACCGGTTTTTTCTAAAGCTTCTTTGTATTCATTCAGCTGCTTATGCTTTTTTAAACCTGTGTATGAAATTTCTGTTGCATTCCCTCCGTTCATGTAATGTCCGGTGCTGTCTTTTCCATCAAGTGTTTTCAGCATCATGTCTTCATGATTTCCTTTTACGGGCTTAATATTTTTATCGATACAGAACTGTACTACATCTTTTGATTTCGGTCCACGGTCAACAAGATCGCCGACTGAATATATCTCAGATGTCTGCGGAACTAATTTTTTATAAAGATCTCTTAATGTATAAAAGCATCCATGAATATCTCCGATAACAGCTATAACATCACTCATTTTATGGGAATATAAATATAAACTTCCGAATCATCTGCTTCTCCTTTAAAATTTTCATTATAAAATTCAAAGTCGTACCTGCTACCATCAATTTCAATATCAGTTTCTTTCATCCATTTTTTGAAAATGAATTCATCTGTCTCAAGAATTTTTTTTATGCTTCCTCTGTGAGTAAATACTGCATATCTCCCCTCTCGAATTTCTATCATTATCATTTTATCCGGTACTTCTTCAAATTTATCAACTTCAATGCAGGCTGTATAATCAAATTCCTTATCGTAATCAGTTTCATCTATTTTACTATAGATGCCAAATGTATGACCGCTCTTAGATGTGTTTTTTATTTCATGCAGCCTTGAAATGAATTCATCCCAGAGAGTCTGAATCTCATTGCTCTCATTTTTCCCGGTGTATTTTAGACCTACTGCTTTAAATGCCGGAAAATTTTTAATTTCAGGTTCCATATTTATTTACTTTAATCTTTAATAGGAATATAAATATCAACTTCGGAGTCATGGGCTTCTCCTTTAAATCTGTCATCGTAAAGTTCAAAATCACTTCTGTCATTGTCCACTGTCAGCTTTGTTTCTTTTCTCCAGGTTCCGAAAATATAATCATAGATATCTTTTATATTGGAGATTTTCCCTTTATAAGTATGCACAGCATATTTACCCGCAGGAATATCCACCATTGCCATTTTGTCAGGAATTCCGTCAAAGTCATTTACTTCAAGGCAGGCAGTATATTCAAATCCGTTCTCTAAAGTATTCTTGCTCATCGGGCTGCACACTCCAAATGCATAGCCTTCTTTTTTCAAATTCTTTATCTCCTTCGTTCGCTGCATAAACTCATCCCACATTTCAGGGATCTCATTATTCTCGTTTTTCCCGATATACCTTAATCCTACTGCTTTTATTTCCGGAAAATCTTTAATAACAGGTTCCATATGATTTTGAATTAAATTTTATAAAAGGTTTTAATTCGTAATATTATATCAAATAAGATTATATAAAAATATAAATCCAATTATTTTTTTTAAATTTTAAGCCAGTACATGACAGAATATGAAATACAAACTGCTCCGTTCATTGTTCCCACAGATGACGGTAAGCTGATAGAAGAGCATTTCGGAGCTGCAAGCATAAATACCGGCGATTACAGTGTAGCACATATGAAAGCCCCTGCCGGCTGGAGTGAGCCATTCCAAACATGTGATTTCGATGAGATCACATATATCATTAGCGGGAAAAAAGAGATACATATTAATAATGATATTATTATTCTTCATCCGAATCAATCGATCTGTATCAAAAAAGGAGCAAGAGTAAAATATTCAAATCCGTTTGAAGAAGAATGTGAATATGTATCCTTTTGCATACCTGCCTTTAAGCTTGACAGAGTAAGAAGAGGTCATGAGCCAAACAAAGATGGACTCTGAATTAATAACTGACAAATCTATCGTAGTATTTGACGGTGTTTGCAATTTCTGCAATGCATCAGTTAACTTCATTATAAAAAATGACAGCAAGGATAATTTCAGATTTGCAGCTTACCAGTCTGAAGCAGGAGAAATGCTGAGCAAAAAATATAATTTTAAATTTGATGATCCTGAAACTATCATTCTGATCGAAGGCGGCAAGGCATACGAAAAATCAACAGCTGCATTAAGAATCGCAAAAAAGCTGGATGGAATTTACAGCCTGCTCTATAGTTATATATTTATTCCAAAAGGTGTACGCGATTATTTTTACAAGTTCATTGCAAAGAACAGATACAAATGGTTCGGGAAAAAAGATTCATGCATGATACCTTCAAAAGAAATGCGTGCAAAATTCTTATGAGCCTAATGAATTGTATAACTTTTTAAATATCGGTAATTTCTCAAATGCCAGAAAATAAAGAAAAATTTTTAGTAACCTCTGCGTTAACGTATGCTAACGGTTATACTCATCTTGGACATATTGCCGGTTCAATACTTCCTGCCGATATATTTGTAAGATATAAAAGATTAACAGGTGCGGATATAATTTATGTCTGCGGCTCTGATGAATTCGGGACTGCAATGGAAGTAAAATCTATCGAGGAAGGCATTACAATTCAGGAGGTTATAGACAAGTATCACTTTTCAAATAAAAAAGCTTATGAAGATCTTGGAGTGTCGTTCGATATTTATTCAAGAACTTCAAAGCAGGTTCATATTGAAACTGCTCAGCAATTCTTTTTAGATCTTTATAAGAAAGGACTTTTTAAAGAAAGAACTGAAAAGCAGTTATATTCCGAAAAAGAACAGCGTTTTTTATCAGACAGGTTTGTTCTTGGCGAATGTCCGCATTGCGGATATGAAGATGCACGCGGTGATCAATGCGAAAATTGCGGCAAGCTGCTATCACCTTTTGATCTCATCAATCCAAGATCAAAGCTAACAGGAGATATTCCTGTTGTAAAAGAATCCAAGCATCTGTACTTCCCTCTTTCTGATTATTCAGAAAAATTAAAAACATGGCTGGAATCAAAAAAGAAATGGAAGCCAAATGTTCTTAATTACTGCTTTGGCTTATTAAAATCAGGGCTTGAAGACCGATCAGTAACGCGCGATCTTAAATGGGGCGTAAAAGTACCCGTCGAAGAATTTAAAGATAAGGTTATTTATGTCTGGATAGAAGCACCTGTTGGTTATATCTCAGCTACAAAAGATCTATTTGAAACTCACGGCACTCCTGATAAATGGAAAGATTATTGGTACGGAAAAGATACGAAGATGATCCATTTTCTCGGCAAAGATAATATTATTTTTCATGCGATAATTTTTCCTGCCATGTTAATGGCTCATGGTGAATATATTCTGGCAGACAATGTTCCTGCAAATGAATTTCTGAATCTAAATGGCGAAAAGTTTTCAAAGAGCAAGGGTGTTGGCTCGCTTGTGAAAGATATTGTGAAAATTTATCCGGCAGATGTTATTCGATACAGCATTGCATCGTCTATGCCTGAGAACAGGGATACGGATTTTGAGATGGATGAGTTCAGAACAAAGAATAACAATGAGCTTGCTGCAATACTCGGTAATTTTATTAACAGAACTGTTGTTTTTGCAAAAAGTAAATTTGAAAATAAGGTACCTGCTGACAGAAAGACTGCAAAGGAAGATGAAGATATTTTAGCCTATGCTTCTTCACAATCTGAAGTCATTGGAAAGCATTATAATGAATATCACTTTAAGGATGCAATAAGCGAAACATTTAATGTTATCCGTGCCTGCAATAAATATTTCAATGACAATGAGCCGTGGAAAAAGGTTAAAGATGAAAATGACAGATGTGCTTCAATCATAAATACATGCCTGAATCTTTGTTATAACATATCCATCTTGATCGAACCAGTTCTGCCAAATACTTCAAAAAGTATTTTTGGAATTCTGAATGCCGGAAGCAGCGAACTTAAATGGGAAAATATTGGCAAAAAACTCTTAACAGAGGGTAATTCTCTGGGTGATAACCACATTTTATTTCCATTCATAGAAGAAGATAAAGCAGAGGATAAACCGGAATCTGATGCAGTTGATAAAGAGAAGCCAAAGAAAGAAGTTATACAAAAAGTCAAAATTACTGAAAACGTTACTGTTAGTAACGATAATCTTGTAATAAGTATTGATGACTTTAAAAAAGTAGTTCTTAAAGTTGCAAAAGTTATTACTGCTGAGAAGATCGAAGGCAGCAAAAAGCTTTTAAAATTAAAGCTTCAGGTTGGAGATGAAGAACGGCAAATAGTTTCAGGTATTTCGGAATTCTATACTCCTGAAAGCATAATAAACAGAAAAGTGATCATAGTTTATAATCTTAAACCTTCTAAGCTTATGAAAGTTGAATCTCAGGGAATGCTTCTGGCAGCCAAATTAAATGACAAGCTTACTTTAGTAACAGTTGACACTGATATTGAAAGCGGAGCGGAAGTTTCCTGATAATATGGTATATACTTTCGGTAACAAACAATATGACCTATCATCCCGGACTTTCATCATGGGGATATTCAACATCACTCCTGACTCTTTTTCCGATGGCGGAAAATACTTCAGCACTAATTTAAATTCTGAAAAAATATTAGCAGATGCACTTAAAATGCAGTCTGACGGTGCTGATTTTTTTGATATCGGAGGTGAATCAACCCGTCCGGGTGCTGAAACAATTTCCATAGATGAAGAGCTTAGCAGAGTAATTCCTGTTATAAAGATCTTAAAGAAGAATTGCGATCTTCCTATTTCGATCGATACATATAAAAGCATTGTTGCAGAAGAAGCTTTGAAAGAAGGAGCAGTCATCGTGAATGATATAAGCGGATGCAGGTTTGATAAAGTGATGGCTGATGTTATTTCAAAATATAATGCAAGCTGTGTACTCATGCATATACAGGGCACTCCGAAAGATATGCAGCAAGATCCTAAGTATGATGATGTTATTTATGAAGTCTCACAGTGCCTGAAAGAATCTGCTTCAATTGCGATGAATGCAGGTATCAGACAGATAATTTTAGATCCGGGGATCGGCTTTGGAAAAAATCTGGATCATAATCTGAAGTTAATTAAAAACATTTCTGCACTTTGCACAATAGGATTTCCGGTATTGATTGGAACGTCGAGAAAAAGCTTTATGAATAAAATTCATCCGACACCTATGGAAGAAAGGCTTGAAGGTTCCATAGCTTCAGCGGCATATTCGGTCATAAACGGAGTTAGTATTGTCAGGACACATGACGTAGCAGAAACTAAAAGAGCTATGAGGGTGGTGGATGCGGTGAAGGGTGTGAGGTGAACTAGATTACTCCTTTTTCTCTTTGTTATCCAGATATGTATCAATTATAAATGTCGGGCGCTTTCTTGTTTCGTCCAGAATTCTCCATAAATACTCTCCAAAAATCCCCAGCATTATCAGCTGAATACCACCCATGAAAAGAATAATCACGATCAAGGCAGCTATTCCCTGTATCAGATTTTTGTTTACAAACTTATCGTATATAATATATAACGCATATAGAAATCCCAAAACTGAAACTATAAATCCGAATAATGTTGCAAGCCTTATAGGTACGAACGAAAATGCAACAAATGAATCAACAAAATATTTCAGCTTTTTTGTGAATGTCCACATTGATTTTCCATGCTCTCTTGCTTTGCGGTCGTAATATAAAATCGTTCGCTTGAATCCTGCCCATAGGACAAGTCCCATCAGAGATGTATTTTTTTCCTTTATCTCTGTGATAATATCAACAACTTTTCTGTCAAGCATTACAAAATCAAATCCGCCTTCAGGCATATCTTTTAGAGCGAACTTCCTTAGTATCTTATAGTAGATCTTTGAAAAGAATTTTGACATTGCAGGGTCTTCCCGAGAATTCCTTGCTGCCATAACTACAAGGTTTCCTTCTTCCCATTTTTTTATCATGTCAGTGATCATTTCAGGAGGATCCTGAAGATCAGCTGCAATTATCACTGAAGCATTGCCTGAACTTTTTGTTAGACCGGCAAGACATGCTGTAAACGAGCCGTGATTTTTTGAAAGCTTTATTAACTTTACAGTGAATGCAGAAGTAAGATAGTACTGATACAATATTTCATAAGACCTGTCCTTTGAATAGTCATCAACAAAAATAAACTCGAAATTATATGAAGAATTATTCTGAGCTACTTCCTCAAATTTTTTGCATAAAACAGACAGACTTCCTTCATTGAAATAAACAGGTACAATGATAGAGATCATTTTTTTACTTACTGGATTATCCTGCATAAAAATCGTTTATAGTTTTTATGACAAATTCAATTTCAGAATCCTTCAGCTGCGGATAAATTGGGAGGCTAAGTATTTCACCGGCATTTTTTTCAGCAACTTTAAAATCACCCTCTTTAAACCCTAAATATGCATAAGCTTTTTGCAGATGACATGGAATAGGATAATGAATAAGTGTCTGAATATTTTTTGATGTCAGATGCTTCTGAAGCTCTTCCCTGTTCCTGATCTTAATTACGTACAAATGATAAACACTCTCAACTTTATCAGATACTCTTACTGTAGTTATCGCATTAGTGTTTTTAAATCCTTCATTATACATCATTGCAATTTCCCGGCGGCGTTTTGTCCATTCGGCAAGATATTTCATCTTTGTACTTAGAATAGCTGCCTGTATTTCATCAAGCCTTGAGTTAATTCCAAAGGTTGAATGATAATAACGAACTTCCTGTCCATAATTTCTCAGCATTAAAAGCTTTTTGTAATATTCTTCACTGTCAGTTGTTACTGCACCACCATCTCCGTAAGCACCAAGGTTTTTACTTGGATAAAAGCTGAAGCAGCCCATGACACCGAATGTTCCGGTCTTTTTCCCATTGAATTCCGATCCTACTGATTGCGCACAGTCTTCGATCAATGGAATATTAAATTTTTCCGAAACTGCTTTTAGCTGATCAAAGTCGCACGATGCTCCGTAAAGATTCACAGGAATTATTGCCTTTGTCTTCGATGTTATTTGCGATGCTGCATCTTTACTATCCATCATCAGCGTATCATCTAAAACATCACAGAAAACGGGAACAGTTCCGCTGTTAACAATACCGGATATTGTTGGTATACAAGTATTAACCTGGGTAATTACTTCATCACCATATTCAACTCCAAGAGCAAGTAATGCCAGAGTTATAGCATCTGTACCGTTTGCACAGCCAACACAATAATTTGTTCCTATATAAGAAGCAAAAGTTTTTTCAAACTCTGCAAGCTGATCGCCTAATACAAACCATCCGCTTTCAAGAACTTTGCTTATGGCTTTATTTACCGGTCCGGAAATTTCATTGTATTCCCTGGAAAGATCTCCGAAGCTTACTTTCATTTATTTACTTTTTTATAAAATGTAATGGACAGGTCTTCAAATCCCCTCTTTCTGAATTTCTCTATAGTTTCCTTATTTCTTGCATCGGCTTTTATCTCGATGAAATCTACTTTGCATGATACATACCACTTTTCCATTTCTTCATAAAGCTTTTTCCCCGCACCTGAATTTCTGAACTCTTCCTTCACAAAAATATTTGAAAGGTATGCGACCTTTTTCTTTTCATAAATAGGCGGTCTTTCTTCAAGCCATCCCATTACATATCCAACCGCCTTACCTTTTATATCAGCAATTAAAAGATTAAAGTTTTTATCTTCAAACTTTTTTCTGAGATAAGCGGGGAATTCATGGGAAGCATTTGCTGATGCCATATAAAATTCTTCATCATACTGAAGATGATATTCATTCATGCTTTTCTGCATTTCTGCAATATCATCTATATCACCGGTATCATATTTTCTTATTGTCAGTTCCAATATTGGCTCTTATGCTTGGAATAAAAATCTATCGATTTTTGCACTCCTTCTTTTAATCCTGTATCCGGTTCCCATCCAGTGAACTTTCTTATTTTGGATATATCAGAATAAAAATCTCCCGGCTCTTGTGCAGCTCTTTCAGGGGAGAAAGGTGCATATTCCCATTTACAATCTTTTCTTAGTTCACACAGCACTTCAACAAGCTCAAGAAAATTAGTAGGCTTATCATTGCCAACATTAAATATTTCTCCAATGCATTTTTCTTCTAATGCTGTTACGATCATTGCATCAATGCAGTCATCAATATACACAAAATCCCTTTTTATCTTCCCGTCGCCAAAGACTTTTATCATTTCACCATCCATTGCAAGCCTGATAAACCAGTTCACAACACCGAAGTGAGAGCTTTTCATCTGCGAACGAGGTCCATAAATATTTGTCAGCCGAAGCTGAACGCTTTTAATTCCATGAATTTCATTATAAACAGACATCATTTTTTCTGCTGTCAGCTGTGAGATCTCATAGATCCCTTTAGGATTAGTTGGAGCTTCTTCATTAACCGGTAATAGTTTTGCATTTCCATACTGCCCTCTTGTTCCTGCTCTTATGATCTTAACATCTTTATTAAATTTCTTGCATGATTCCAGAAGTATTGCAGTACCTTTTATATTTATATCTATATCGGGGAAAGGATCGGTCAGACTTTTAACATGGGATACCTGACCTGCCAGATGGAATATATAATCCATGCCTTTTACAAGCTGTGACATTACTTTTTCATCACGGATATCTCCAATATTGATCTTAACTTTTTGCTTTACCGGGTCAATATTAAAAAGATTTCCTCCGTACTCAGGTATCATTGCATCAATGATAGTTACATCAGCACCCTCATTGATAAGGCGAATTACAAGAGAGCTGCCGATAAAACCTAAGCCGCCTGTGACAAGAATTTTTTTACCTAAGAACTTATTTTGAAATTTCAATATCAGGACTGATTAATTATTCGCAACTTTTTCAAATACTGCAGCATAAAAGCTTTTTTTATCCGGTGTTACAAATTCTTTTACAAGCTTATAATCAGGATTATTCTTAAAGTAATCGAGCTGAGTATTTCGTGCTTCATATTTCGGATTATAACTGTAATGAGAATCCCATATGCATATCGAACCAACCGGCGCTTCCTTCAGATTCTGAAGAGTCATTGCAGTTTTATTTATTTTATAAAAACCAGCAATGTAATCATAGAACGTTAGATTTGTATGTGAGTATAGAAGGTTCTTATCTTTATATTCGCTGTGCGAATACCAGTTTGAGATTTCCTTCACTTGCAGATTTTCCGGTGATTCCTTTAAAGGCTCTACCTTCTGATAGATATACAGAATGCTTAAAACAAAAATAAAAATTATCAGAAGCTGATTTGAGCCCCCTCTTTTATTCATATAAATATTAAATACATATACCAGAGTTAGGAGAGTAAGAATTCCGAATTTCAGGAATTCAGACTGATCTGTCATAACCCAGTTATTAGTATCTTTCGACATTAGCAACAGGCTAAGAACAGATATCACCAGCAGAACTGTAAGATGAAGATTCCTGTCTTTCGGATTTAAAATATTGTTCAAGCCAATGCAGGCAAATATTGCAGCCATAGGACTTACAGGAAGCATATAACGTAGCAGACCAGCATTCGTTCCCTGCATTACAAGTCCGCACTGAATTATAAAGTAAGCAGTAAAAGTTATATAGAGAATTGCATGCTTTTCAAAGTAATGACTTTTAACACTATCTTTATACATGAATGAAAAATAACCGAGAAGAAAGAATCCAAGACTTACAGGACCGATTATAAAAATATAATTGGTAAAATAAAAGAAGAATCCTCTGTCAGTACCCTTGTTAAAATCCATCGCCTGAAGATTCCCGATATCTCTTACCATCCACATCATATCGCCGTTGTTTTTTATCATACCGACGATCTGAAGTAATAGTGGGAATACAATTACAAAAAGTATTGGAATAAATTTTTTCTTTTTTACTATCAGATATATAGCCACCATAATTGCTATCAGTGCAGTTTCCTGCCGCAAAAGAAAGAGGTATCCGAAAAGCAGCATTGATAAATTATACCGTTCAGTATAAAATGTATAGCAGATGAGAATGAAAATTAGTCCAGTATATATCTCGGCATATGATCTGAAAGCCAGCTGAAAGAAAATCGGCTGCAATCCTAAGAAGATTGCAATAATTGATGCATTTTTTAAATTCAGTTTGTATGCCAGACGGATAGTAACAAAAACTGTGAGAGCAGAAATAAGTGAATTAAAGAAAAGCACGAAATCATATCCAAGTAATGAAGGCAGAACAAGAACTATTTTCCAGCCCGGTTTAGCCCAGTTACTTATGATCTGACCAGGGTCAAACCAGAAGTCCTTCATATTTGTGAAATGTCCTAATTCGTCATCCTGATAGAATCCAGTAGAGATGCGGCTGAAAAGGAAATAAAGAAGCGTTAGAACCGGAATTACAACCCACATGTATTTTCTTAAATACACATCGATATCAACAAAAGCTGATTGTGAGGTTATATTTTTAGAGTGTAATGTTTTATCAGAGCCTTTGAATTCTCTGTTTTGCTTAATGATCTTTGCCATATTTCAACAAAATAGAAATAACGATGCAAAAATGAAATTGAATTAAGTTACATATTCATAATTATCAAATATTAAATAGTAATTTGACCCGATAAATAAAATTGAATAATATGAGTTTGAATCTTATTGCTACAAAAAAAACAAAAATGGAAAACATGAAGATATCCCTGAAAAAAAGGGTGTGTAAAGAATTTTGTGTAAATGATTAAATAAAAGAATTATATTTATTAATCAAATACAAAGGAGACACACACCATGCAGTTAACCCCCGAACTAATTGAACAGCTTCAAGCAGATCTAAGCACAGCAAAGACTTATGCAGACCTGATGGGACCGGACGGAGCGATAAAGAAATTAATGAAGAACGCTCTTGAAGGAATGCTGGATGCAGAACTTACAGAGCATCTTGGT
>JBBRMY010000057.1:0-14286 GCA_038230595.1 Ignavibacteria bacterium | reverse complement strand
TGAAAGTACTTTTCGTTCTGGCTTTTCATCTTGGTTATCATATAGGTCAGATAGACTATCACAGGCGGATAAATAATTTCTGATCCATTCTCAATACTAATTCAGGTTTTACATCCAAATAACATTTTTTTTCTTCCTGTATTATTATCACAACTTTAATTTGAATAATCCAATTCTTCATAGGTAAAATTGCATTATGCTTAAGTAAAGTAGTATATTTCATAGGAGAAAAAGTAACACAAGATGAAAAATACCTATGAAAGTGTAGTTTATTATCTTTATATTTGTATACAACACTAATCTAAAAAAATTCAAATGGCAAAAGCATCTACCAAAAAAAAACCAGCTGTAAAAAAACCAGCAGCAAAAAAACCGGCAGCTAAGAAAGCAGCTCCGAAAAAGAAAGTTGCTGCAAAGAAACCTGCAGTTAAAAAAGCAGCTCCAAAAAAAGCAAAAGTAAAAAGAACTCCTAATGCAGCATTCATGAAGCCGATGAAGATCGGTGCAGCATTACAGCCTGTTGTTGGAAGCAAAGATCTTCCAAGAACTGAGATCACAAAAAAATTATGGCAGTATATTAAAAAGAATGGTCTTCAGGATGCAAAGGTGAGAACAAACATCAATGCTGATGAAAATTTAAAGCCGGTATTCGGCGGTAAAAAGACTGTTAATATGTTTGAAATGACAAGACTTGTAAACAAGCACATTTCATAATATTATTTCTTTTATCTTTTAAATAAAAAAACCTGTAAAGATCATTTACAGGTTTTTTTTATAATGAATTTGAAAAAATAATATTACCTTATCACCATAAATTTTCCTGTTTTATCTTCAACGTCAGCTCCTGCGCTGTTCTTCCCTTTAGCCATATAAATATAAATCCCAGTAGGCACATCAATTCCGTTAATATCCTTCAGATCCCATTGAACTCCCCCAAATCCTTCTGTCTCTTCAACTGTTCTGATAAATTTTCCGGTAAGATCAAAGATACTGATTGAAGCAGTCTTTGTTAAATTCGCAAAAGTAGTGAAAGACTGACCTGATGTAGATGTAAATGGATTTGGATAAACATATGCTTCTGTCAGATCTTCTTTGTTGAATACTAATCCAAAGCTGCTGCCGGCACCGTCTGTTATCTTAATCCCAGTTGTTGAATAAACATTTTTAATCGTCAGAATGTAATTTTTCCCTGTTGCTCCTATTACTGCTGAATTATCCAAGTTAAGATAAATAATGCTTCTGTCTGAAGGATCTATGCTTACGCTTGCCGTTCTTATATTAAATGGAGTGATCGTATAGTTAAGAATATTCTTTGCGCTTGCACTGTCTGCGTTTAAATTCAATTCAACCTTCAGCTTGAATTTTTCTACCAGAGAAACTCTTTTTATATAAAACTTAACTGAATCGACTACGTTAACAGTGAATTGTATAGTGTTTGTATCAACAGGTGAACCGTAAACATCTTTAAGGTCAAATGCCTTTAAAGTATATGGGCCATTTGGAAACCTGTTTTCAAAAGTAAGCAGATATTCATTATTGCTCTTAACAGCAGCGGTTTTGGGATTAATTGAATTGTTGATCACAAAAGATCCGGGCGAAGGTATTAACGAACTTACATTCTGTGACAATGCTACAACCAGATTTATTCCGTTCTCACTAAATGCAGAAACTAGCTTTGCTTTATTATGAGTATAAACTTTAACCGAATTACTCAGTATGCTTTCATTTGGAGTTAATGAATTATTTACTGATGATATCTTATAATAATAATTTTTTCTGTTTAATACATTTGCATCTTCATAATGAGCAGTATTAGTTGAATCATAAAGTGTGAAGACCTGATTACTGTCTGTAACCGACCTGTAAATTCTGTAATATTGAGCATCTGCTGCCGGAGCGAAATTAATTACATTTTTGTTCGAATCAATACTATACCCGGCAATATTTAAAGGTGTTGATGGTCCGGATGGAGCTGTATTCTTTTCAAAGAAAAGCAAAGTATCATTAACAGTATTAAGACCTATCTCATTTATACCGTTATTATCAAAATCATAAACAATCTGATTATTTGTATTAATATTATCTTTATAGAGTACCGGTTCCATTCTTCCCAATGAATTATTATATTTCAGAACGTAAAAATTGGTTCCTACATTTACAAGTATTTCAGTTTTATTATCATTATCAATATTCCCTGCTTTTGTTGAAGTTTCAGTGTAAGATTTATAGTTATATATATCAACTCTGTCCCACAATCGGAAATCACTGACACCATATGCTTTGTAAATATAAAGACTGTAATACTGTAGCAGATCATTATTGTTACTGACTGTTCCGATTGCAATTTCTTTAATGCCGTCTCCATCAAAATCTCCCGAAATAATATTATCACCCGGAGACTGTCTGTCAATTGTATCGACAAACACCCTGCTGTAATTACTTCCACCATTTGACTTGTAGATAGATACAGCTGTCAATGGAAGAGAAAAATCAGGATCATCATAAGAATTAACAAATGCAATTTCATTTCTTCCGTCATTATCAAGATCTTCTACAATACTATTCTGAGAAATTGCTTCAGCTGTTCTCCCCGGCTTAGAAAAATAGCTCAGCTTTGCTTTTTCTATAAAGCTTCCATTAAATTCAATTATTCTTAAAGCCTTATCATTATCTCCGAATCCGAGTAATTCTTTTTTACCATCGTTATCGGTATCAGCAATTCTGGAAGACCAGAAATTATTTGACAGTGTATCGCTCCAGATCAAATTAACAGGTAATTCACCTGCTGACTGAGCTTCATATAAAAACCCGTTTCTAAGCCTTGAAAGTAGAAGGTCATATTTTGTATTGCCGGTAACATATCCTGCATCTCTTGCTACCTTAAATTCTCCCCAGTTATCATTTGAAATTTTATTAAATGCCCCTGCGCTGAATTCATAAAGATTAAGCTTTAAATTATTCTTAATTTCATTCAGAAAAATATCTTTTTTTCCGTTTCCATTTATATCAAGAACAGTGTTGCAGCTTTGAGCATTGAATAATGTGTATGGCTTTTGAATATAACCATAATTTGTAATCGGATTTTGAGTGTGAAAATAAAATGAAGTATCTGTCAGAGTAACAGTTTTGTTATTTAGTGATTTCGCCTCAATATAATATTCGTAATCACTATTGTAATTTAATTCATTACTATTGAGTAGGGCAAAGTGTGTTTCAAGTACAAATGCAGTGTTAGGCGTTCCTATATCTGCATAAACAAATTTATAAGGCTCCGGAACATTTTTCCTTTTGTAAAATACTTTAGCTGAAGTTCTTTTATTTGTATTTAAAATTATTAGATGTGAATAATTATTTTTATCAATAATATCTCCACTTGAGACCTGCTGAATTACAGGAGGATTTTTATCCTTAGTAATTATCATTCTGTGCTCAATGGTTCTGCCTGACGAGCTGTTTATAGAAAGCCTGAGAGTAATTGTTGTATCCGGAATAGCTGAAACATTCCACCTGTAAACTGTATCGCCGATTACTTGGGATGTCTGATCTGAAAGCAGAGGTATCCAGTTTTCACCTCTTGAACCAAGCATATATGATACAGAATAATTCTGGAACAGAGGAGATGCTGCAGTTATACTGATCGGAATTGTATCCCTTACTGCAGAAAAATCCTGAAATGGATAATTAAAATGTGATATCGAAGGATAGTTTGAATTTTCTAATGTCTTTAAAGCATTAACATTGCCTGATGCATTTATATAATTCCATGAATTTTGTCCTGCCAGTTTATCAGTAGACGATACAAGTATACCTCTGACTTCTTCATTCGACAGATTAGGATTTTTACTTAACAACAATGCAGCAATACTTGATACTATTGGTGCAGAGAATGACGTTCCGTTTATATAATCGTAATTATTTTCATATTGTGCACTTCCCTTTCCAACCCTTACAGTTGTAAATATCTGTGAGCCGGGTGCAAAAATATCTACAGTCTGTCCATATGAGGAAAATGAAGCTTTATTATTTGATGCATCGGAAGCTCCAACTGAGATCACTTCATCATATGAAGAAGGATAATGGAGATTATCTGAACCATCATTCCCGGCAGAGCAAATAATAAGAACATTCTTTGAATATGTGTATTTAATAACATCTTTTAACAGATTGCTGAAAATATAATCCCCAAAGCTAAAATTAAAAACTCTCACACCTCTCGAGATGCCATATAAGATTGCGCTTGCAACATCATCCTCTTCCCCAAACCCTTCAGCATCAAATGCTCTTAATACCAGTACTTTGCATTGAGGTGCGGCAGAGCTGATACCAATTGAATTATTAAATGAAGCATTTATTATTCCTGTCACTGCAGTTCCATGGGAGTTTTTATTGTCATCCGTTGGATCATTATCAGGAGTAAGGAAATCTCCCCTTCTTGGATCACCTGTAAAAGGCTCATCAGTAAAATCATATCCTTTCCAGTCATCGATGAAGCCGTTACCATCATCATCTATTCCATTTGTTCTTTTGTCTCTGCCCAATGCATCCAAGCCTGATTCACCGTAATTTATTTTGTAAGAGTTCTGAAGATCCGGATGAGTAAAATCTAAACCGGTATCCACAACTCCAATTACAATATTGGAATCACCCTGAGTTATCTGCCATGCGCTGCTTATGTGTGTTGAGCTAAGATAATATTGATTTGAGAAATAAGGGTCATTTGGGTCCGCATTGATATTATTCAGCTTAAGACTTCGGTTGATCTCTACATATTCTACAAATTCATTTTTTGAAAGCAGTTCAATGGCGGATGATGAATTCAGTTCACTTACATTTAAAATAAATATCCTGTCGAGACCTGCATTTTTAAATGCCGCATCATTTGCGGATTTAGCCTGAAAAAATTTAAAAAGCTGTACTGAATTATTCAGATTAAGGTCTCTTGCAATTTTGGATATCTTACTGTTACCGGAGGAAGGAAAGCCATTGCTGAAGCTGTTAATTATATTCTGTGGAGTATTACTTTTTAATTTTAGTATTACTTGCTGCGGAAATGCATCCGCAACTGAAAGAATAAATACGAAAAGAATTAATATTTTTTTTAAGCTTTGCATATAAAAACAAAAGGAGAAGTATGTCTTTCTCCTTTCTTTATTAAATAATTTAAAATATTTTACTTATATAATATTACTTTTTCAAGTTATCATAATATCCAGTGTTATGTACAAACCGACAGAAATAGAATTTCCTGAGTATTATCAATCATATATCAGTGAAGTAGAGTCAGAAGATATCATTACCTATCTTGAAGAGCAGCAAAAAAATACAAATGACCTGTTAAAGAATATTACAAATGAGCAGTCTTTAAGCAGGTATAAAGATGACAAATGGAGTGTTAGACAAATTGTTGGTCATCTGGCTGACGCAGAGAGGATATTTGCCACAAGAGCTCTTCGAATTGCAAGAAATGATGCTACTCCACAACCGGGGTTTGAAGAAAATGATTACGTTAATAATGCTGACTTTGATAATATAAAATTTGTTGACCTGATAAACAGTCTTTTCTATCTGCGCTCGGCAAATATATCTATGTTCAGAACTTTTAATGAAGCTGAATTATTACGTACAGGAATTGCAAATAACGGGGTATTCTCTGTAAGAGCTATTATATATATTATGGCGGGTCATGAAAAACATCACATTGACTTTATGAAGAATAATTATTCAATTGAACAGGCTATTAGTCTTTGATTAACAACTATAAATTATTGCACCGTTTTTAACTGTCATTTCAACTTTTATTTCCCTGATCTCATTCTCGTCAATTTCAAAAATATTCTTATCTAACACAATAATATCAGCAATAAAACCTTGCTCTAATTTACCTCTTTCTCCATCTAAGTATATCGAATAAGCATTATTAACAGTATAACCCTCAATGCATTCTTCTATTGTTAATCTGTTCTCATTGTGAAATCCTTCCGGAAATCCTTCTCCTTTTCTTGTAACAGCATAATATATTGTAATAAATGGTGAATACTCTACTATCGGATAATCTGTTCCTAAAATAAATTTCCCTCCTTCATCTATCACTTTCTTATAACTGTGCTCTCTTTCAGGATGCTGCAATAGTCTTGTAGAGGTAGAAGCATCACTGAACAAATGAGTAGGCTGTATTGAAGCAATTATTCCCAGCTCTTTAAATCTTTTAATATCCTTTTCATGTATATGTTGAGCATGCTCAATTCTGAATCGTCTGTCTCGCCTTCCGTTAACAGAATTTAATTTCACATTCAGATCAAGAAGCTCACTTACAGCTTTATCCCCTATTGCATGCACGGCGATCTGGTATCCTGCTTTATCTATCTGGATTGCAAGCTCTTCAAATCTTCCGGAGTTTACAATTTCAGTTCGGAGACCATTACTCTCTGTACCTTTATAATTATCAAAATAATATGCTGTCTTGCTGGAAAGAGAACCGTCATAAAATGCTTTGAAGCAACCAAATCGCAGCTCTGAATTTGCTGCAAATCTTTTTTTATACTGATCAATATTTTTGAATTCTTCAAAAGGCAAAATACAGTTTATATTCATCCCTAACTTTCCCGATCTCAGGCATTCTTCATACACATCAAGGTCTGCAGGAAGAGTAATATCACCAACACATGTAATTCCAAATGTATGCATTTGAGAAATTAATTTTCTCAGATCTGCAGCCTTTTCAGATAAAGTTTTTTGAGGTATCTTATTTAAAATAAAATACAATGCTCTCTCTTTTACTTCACCTGTCAATTCGCCGTTTTCTTCAATTAATTCTTCAGGCATAAAATCGTTTTTGAATTCTACTATTCGGGATAAGTTTAATGCTTTAGAGTTTGCAACCCCTGAGTGATGGTCAAATCTTGATAATATTACAGGAGTATCCGGGATGAGCTCATCTAATGTTTTTTTTGTTATTTTGAAATCGTCTTTGAAATTAGATTCAGCAAAATAACCACCTGAGATCCAGAAATTTTCTTTATTTAATTTCACATTTGACAAATATTGCTGAAGTGAAGTCTTAAGTTCATTATAGCAGGAACAATTTCTCAGATTTAATTCTGAATTTACCTGAGATCCTTTGAATAAATGTACATGGGCATCTGTAAAAGCAGAAAGAATAAGTTTACCTCTAACATCAATTATATTATCAAAGTCAGAATTAATACTTACATTACCAATATAATTTATTTTACCGGATCCTGAATCAAATCCTATTGAAGTGTTTTCAGAACCGTAGATCTTTCCATTTATTAGAAGAGTTTTCATATTATTATCAGAACAGCCATTGCTTAATTGCCATGGTGACAAGATATACGTTTAATCCAATTATGCAGAAAGATATTGCCAGAGTTATAAAATTCATGAAAAAGCTGTTGGCAAAATTTCCCATTTTAGCTTTATCGTTTGTGAACATTAATAAAGGTACAATTGCGAAGCTTAATTGCATGGATAAAATTACCTGGCTAAGTATGAGAAGACTGGCTGCGCCTTTTTCACCTGCAATAATTGTAACAATTAACGCAGGTATAATTGCTATAAGTCTGGTAATTAATCTTCTCAGCCACGGCTTAATTTTCAGATCAAGAAACCCTTCCATTACTATCTGCCCGGCAAGCGTACCGGTGATGGTTGAGTTTTGTCCCGAGGCAAGCAAAGCTACAGCAAAAAACATGCTGGCAAATGATGCTCCAAGTACCGGAGTAAGAAGCGAATATGCATCGCCAATATCTGCAACCTTATTGTTACCGGAGAAATGAAATGCAGCAGCTGCAAGAATTAATATAGATGCATTAATAAAGAAAGCAAGAAATAATGAGACTGTTGAATCTATTGTTGCAAATTTTATAGCTGATTTCTTTCCTGCGTTATCTTTTTTAAAATTTCTTGTCTGTACTATGCTTGAGTGAAGATAAAGATTGTGTGGCATTACAGTTGCTCCCAAAATGCCGATAGCAATGTAAAGCATTTCAGGATTTTTAATTATTTCAAACGAAGGAATCATTCCGGAAATAACAGGTAAAAATTCCGGCTTTGAAACTATTATTTCATATAAAAAACATCCTGATATAACAAAAATAAGTGAAGCTACTATTATTTCCAGATACCGGAAACCTCGCTGCTGAAAAAATAATATTATAAGAACATCTACTGCCGTTATTATTACACCTAATGCCAATGGAATATGAAAAAGTAGATTTAAGGCGATTGCAGATCCTATTACTTCAGCAAGGTCGCAGGCAGCAATAGCTATCTCACATAAAACCCATAAAGTTATATTTACCGGGCGCGAATAATTTGCTCTACAAGCCTGCGCAAGATCTTTTCCTGTAACGATCCCTAGCTTTAACGCAAGATGCTGAAGTATCATTGCAAAGATATTTGATATCAGAATTACTGAAAGTAATGTATATCCGAACTGCGCACCACCGGCAATATCGGTTGCCCAGTTTCCCGGATCCATGTATCCGACTGCAACTAATAGTCCCGGACCGCTGAACGCAAATAATTTTTTCCAGAAGCTTCCGTTAGCCGGTATTGGAATACTTCCATGAACTTCCGAAAGAGAAACAGAATTTGACTTTCTTTTCCAGCCCTGTAGATCAACTGATGTATCAGAAGTTTTTTCGTATTTTTTCCCGAACAAGCTCATGTGTTTTTTATTACAAAAATTATTTTTGAAAGCTTTTCGCTGATAAATATTTTTGAATGCTTTGATTCAACTTCAAGCGAAGAATCAAATTCGGTTCGTTCTTTTATTTTTATTTTATCTTCAAGCCTTATTCCATGCTTTGTTAAATATATTAGTCCGCCTGGATCCTCATCGGATACTTTCTTTATCTGAACGATCTCCCCTTTTTTTATATCCGATAGTGGTATGAGTGCAAGATTTCTGAACTTACCGTTCTTATCAGGGATCGGGTCACCGTGTGGATCGTATTTTGGAAAATTTAGAAATTGCTCGAGTTTTTCAATAAGTTCATCCGACGATGAATGCTCCAGTTTTTCAGCTTCACTATGCACTTTCTCCCATGGATAATTCAGGTACTGCAGCAGAAAAACCTCCCAAAGCCTGTGCTTTCTGATGATATTTAAAGCCATGGAATTACCCTTTTTGGTAAGCTCAAACCCCTTATATGGTATGTTTTTTACATACCCGCTTTTTGAAAGCTTCGAGATCATATCAGATACTGCTGCAGATGAGACTTTAAGCTTTTCTGCAAGTATAGAGGTTGTGACCTTTCCCACTGCAAGATCGATCGAATAAATATTTTTAATATAATCTTCAGTGCTTATATTCATTTTTTAATTTAAGCTTGCTTAAACTTTTTTTCAAGTATATTTCAAATCAATTTGCTCTTAATTGAGATCAGGGAGGTTACCTGCTTTACAATATCAATTATAAATTAGATTCCATATTTTATGAGGTATATTTAAACTAATTCTGATTTGAAGACAAAATATATAGTAATTACTGTTATTGCAATTTTTGTTCTGGGACTAGGCGCAGTGCTTTTTTTTGTTGTTAATAAAGGATTAAATAAGATTTCTGATACTAAAAGTCAGATGGACACTGTAGGCAACAGCTGGGCAAGAATTAATAATGCAGAAGTTCACAGAGATTCTCTTATTCAGTTCGGTATTTATGCACCTGCAATTATTACAAAAGTGGAAGATCTTTACATAACATTTAATAAAAATCCAAAAGTCAGATTATCATTAAAAGTCTCACCTAAAGATGAAGATCAGTTTGTTGCAACCTGTGATGTATTCGTTTCAAGAGTACAGGTTCCCCGAATTGGTGACAGGGTTAAAGCATACTATAACAAAGATGATAAGAATGATATCTCTGTGGAATGAACAGACGCCTGTGTTGATGTTTTTCCACCAATATTAGTCGGAATTCGTTAACCAAAATTATCAGTTTCTTTCTTTAACATTTTTCCTGAAATTGCGTATTTAACTTATAACCTCTAATCATTATTAATATGTCCATTTATAAATATTTTTTAATACTAACTCTATTAATTATGCTGTTATTTGAATTGACCGGAACTAATACTGCTTTTTCACAAGCTCAGATACCTTTGACAGATTTTTTTAAAAATCCTGAAAAAACTGCTTACACAATTTCCCCCGATGGGAAATATTATGCTTTCCTTGCTCCATATAAAAAAAGGCTCAATGTTTTTGTTCAGGAGATAGGGAAAAAAGATTCAATCAGGGTTACTTCGCTGACTGACAGAAGCATCAGCCAGTATTTCTGGAAAGATGGAATGATCATGTACTTCAAAGATAATGGCGGAGATGAGAATTTTCATCTTTATAAATCTGATGTTAATGGAAAATATTCAAAAGAACTCACTCCTTATGAAAAAGTTACTGTAAGGCTGATAGATGATCTTGAAGATAATAAGTCCGAGATCCTTATTGAAATGAATAAGGAAAATCCCCAGGTATTTGATGTTTATAGAATTAATGTTGTAACCGGTGAAATGAGCATTGCTGCAAAAAATCCCGGAGATATCTCAAGCTGGTCTACAGATCACACCGGAGCCATAAGAATAGCTGTTTCAACTGATGGTATTAATAATACACTATTGTACCGAGAAAAGGAATCTGAGCAGTTCAAAAGCATTTTAACAACAAATTTTAAAGAGAATATTAATCCTTTATTCTTTACATTTGATAACAAATATATATTTGCCTCATCTAATTTAGGAAGAGATAAAAATGCCATCGTAAAATATGATGTTGCAAACAATCAGGAAATGGATGTGATATATTCCGATCCTGAGGTTGATGTTTCTGACCTCTTCTATTCCCATAAAAGAAAAGTAATAACGGCAGTAGTAGTTGAAAAAGCTAAAAGAGATGTTGTTTTCTTTGATAAGATAGTTGAAGAAAGATTTACTAAAGTCAGAAATAAGCTGAAAGGTTATGAGATAAGCTTTACAAGCCATGACAAAGATGAAAATAAATTTATTGTAAGATCATATAGTGACCGTTCGTTAGGAGCATATTATATTTATGACAATTCAAAAGATGAGCTTATAAAGATCGCTGATGTAAGCCCCTGGATAAATGAAGATCAGATGGCCGAAATGAAGCCTGTAAAATATACATCACGAGACGGCTTAACTATAAACGGATATCTTACTCTTCCAAAAGGGGTTGATCCGAAAAATCTTCCTGTTGTCATAAATCCTCACGGAGGACCATGGGCACGTGATAGCTGGGGATATAATCCGGAAGTTCAATTCCTGGCAAACAGAGGGTATGCAGTTTTACAAATGAATTTCCGCGGATCAGTTGGATTTGGCAGAAGCTTCTGGGAAGCTTCATTCAAACAATGGGGATTAAAGATGCAGGATGATATTTCTGACGGGGTAAAATATCTTATTGATGAAGATATTGCAGATCCAAAGCGTGTTGCAATTTATGGAGGCAGCTATGGAGGTTATGCAACTTTAGCTGGAATAACATTTACACCGGAGCTTTATGCTGCAGCAATTGATTATGTCGGCGTTGCAAACTTATTCACATTTATGAAGACGATCCCGCCATACTGGCAGCCTTATCTCGATATGATGTATGAAATGGTTGGTGATCCGGTTAAGGATAGTCTCCTGTTAAGAAACTCTTCGCCTGTATTTTTTGCTGATAAGATCAAAGTACCTTTATTTGTCGCTCAGGGTAAAAATGATCCGAGAGTTAATAAAGATGAGTCTGACCAAATGGTAAAAGCTTTGAAAGACCGCGGAGTAGATGTGGAATATATGGTTAAAGAAGATGAAGGTCACGGCTTTCATAATGAAGAAAATCGGTTTGATTTTTACGGCTCAATGGAAAAATTTCTTGCAAAGCACCTTAATAAAGCGAACTGAAAAAATTAGAAATCGGTTTATAGATTTAAAGAAGATAATGTTCAGAGAAGGGATCAGGTAGCCGGTTAGGGCAGAATGTTAGGTGTAATATTATTAGTTATCATAGGGTTGCTGCAATTTCTGGTTCTGAGAGAATTCAGAAGATTCTTAAATTCCGATCTTCCTTTTTTATCTTTTAAAGTAAAAAGTCTTTCACAAGCTTCCCGCAGAGCTTTGCTGATCATTCCTTTTATTATATTCAATCTTCCCTATATATATGCCATAATTTACAGATTTGATTTTTCAGCATTACCTTTCTGGGCTTATGAACTTTTCATAAAGCCTTTTTTTATTTTTCAGTGTTCAGCAATACTCATTGGACTTTCTATCTTAATTTTAAAAACCATAAAGCGTCCTTTTCTGATTTTAAATTTTTTTGGGAAGAAGTTCAGATCATACAAGCAAAAGCTTGATGCTGTTATAAGTAAAAATGAATATGCGCGTTTCGATATTGGAAGAAGAAAGTTTATTCGTTATTCAGCTGCAGCAGGTGTAGGTTATGCATTTGGTGCATCTGCTTTGGGAGTATATAATAAGGATAATTATGAGATCACAAACAGAACTCTATCAATTCCCAATCTTGCGCCTGCTCTCAAAGGAACAAATGTTGTTCTGATAAGCGATATACACTCAAGTCCCTTTATGTCTGAAGGTAAAATGAGGGAATATGCTGATATAATTAACAGTCTGAATCCTGATCTGATCCTTATCTCAGGCGATTTGACAAATTCTAATAAAAATGAAGTTCATCCTTTTAACAGGGCATTCAGAGACCTGAAAGCAAAATACGGTATCTTTGGATCATTGGGTAATCATGATTATTTTTCTGATGAAAATTATATAGCTGAAGCCGTTGTAAATGAAACTCCTGTCAAATTGCTCAGGAATATGTCTGAAATGGTTTCAATAAAAAATAAATATTTATGCATTCACGGTCTTGAAGATACCCGGGCAAGCAGTGCAGTTTATGATCCGGTGATCTTAAATAATTTTTATTCTACTTTAAAAAATGCAGAAGGATTAGCAAATTCAAAAGGTTCTGATATTTATAAGACTCCACAGATAATGATATGTCATAAGCCTTACTTCTTTGATGAGATGTCACAATATTTTAAGGGTTTGATAGTAAGCGGCCATACACACGGAGGGCAGATAGTATTAGCTGAATTTGGTAAGCTAAATATATCTATAGCAGGTTCAGTCAGTAAATATCTGAAAGGGCTTTATGAAAAGAATGGCTCAAAAATGTATATTACAAGAGGTGTTGGTACTGTAGGACTTCCTATCAGATTAAATTGCCCACCCGAAATTACAAAAATTACTTTAGTATAAAAATTAACAATCTGGCTCTGTTAGAAGCGACCTGTTTATACCCTATTTCACAAGTACCATTTTTTTAGAAACTTTGTAATCACCTGCTTCCAAAGTATAATAATAAACTCCGCTTGAAAGTTTCTCGCCTGACCATTTATAATTATAAGTACCCGGCTGCAAATTATCATTAACTATCTCATCAATTTGCTTTCCTGTAATATCAAATATTCTGATGCTGACTGATGATGATCTTGGAATTGAAAATGAAATGTTTGTCGTTGGGTTAAAAGGGTTTGGGTAGTTTTGCTTCAATTCATATCCTCCCGGTATTTCTGACGATACGTTTGTAATTCCTACAATATTCTGTAATGAAGCATAAAATGTTCTCCATTCAGAATTGTTTGCCGGTACAAAAAAACTAGTCGTTGCAGAAGTTGTAGCAAGTGAAGCTCCTCCTTTTGCAAATATCCTGAATGGCCATGTTAACCCACCATCAATAGAAGCCAGGACTATTAAACTGTCAATCTCGTTTTGATAAAGTGCATGCGCATAATCAAAGCTTATAGAGTCTGAATTTCTTACACCATAGAATGTTTTTGTAATCAAGGTATCTCTTCTCCCCACTGTGCTGTAATCATAAAAATCCATAAACACTGATCTGCTTCCACCATACAAAATTCCGTTAGCTCCTAAATACGGAGCAAAAGTTATATCACCGTTTGGATTTTTCAATCTCCAGCCGGCTGGAGGAAATTGACTTTCAAAAAGTTCAAAAAAATATGATGAGTTAAGAAGCTTACTCTGATTTGTTTCTTTACCAACAATTGTCCTTCTTTTTCCGGGGCTGAGCGGTCTATCAGACAAACAGACATTTTTGCCGGTTAAATTTATATGATAATTATTTGCCTGAATTAAGCTGTTCAAACTTTTAAAGTTTTTGTCCAGAACTGTATTTCTGCTCTTCCCTGCATTCAAAACTTCACTTGTATTATCATCCTGAATATAAACT
>JBBRMY010000056.1:0-14335 GCA_038230595.1 Ignavibacteria bacterium | reverse complement strand
GTTCTGAAGTTAAACTTATTCAATTTTTAGGCTTGATCGTTCCGCTTGGATTATATGAAATATGATAAAAAGTTCTCCATTCAGGGAAGCTAACTTCTTTTTTTAACGTGGTATTAACCAGGGAATATATCCCGGTACTGGATTCTCTTTCAACAAAATCTGCCTCTGTACCACCTTCAACATTATACCATTGCCATACCTCATAAGCCTTGTTTTCCGATTCAAAAGGATACTTATCCCTAAGGTCCGGAGGACCATATACAACATACATTCTGCCGCGGTCTGTTTTCCATCCATCTTTATAAGATTCACCGAACAAATTATTTGCTTCTGCAATCCTTTTAAAGAAGTTGATCCTTAAATTAGTTGTTGGACTATTATTTCTTGCTTTCCAGAAGCTGAAAAGAAATTTTCTTTTATCTTCTGTGGAGCTTAACTTATTATAATAATCTTTTTCTTTAGGAGATATTATATACATCAGCTTTTCAAATTCTTTGTCAGCATTTTCTGATGTCATTGAGCCAAATTCACTTTTCAGATAATCATTATTATCATCCTTGAAGCTGTTTGTGGTTATTCCGGGATTATAAACATAAAATTTCCTTTCTCTTGCTACTGCAGTCCCTCCGTTTACCATTAGATTATACTTCAAAGTATAAGTGCCGGATGGGAAGGAGTCTATTGAAAACTTCCCTATATCCACTCTCGAATCACTTCCTTTTTTTAAAGTTTTAGAAGCTGTGTATTTTTCTTTAAGGTTAATATCTGATATATGAATATCGACATTTAAATCCCCGGATGTAGATGCACTGTTCAGATTATACAGCTCTATATAGTAAAAGATCTGTTTAAGATTATTTCCAAACAAATTATTTGGATTCGGAAGAACTTCAAGAGTATTCTTATAAAACATACTCGACGTATCTTTTGAATTAGATATTGATGAAGAAAACTGAATATCGCTAAGCATTGCTGCAGTTGATTCAAAATCAGAAACTATTATATCATAACTTATTGAATCAATATTTGAACGCTCATTTCCATCTGCACCGATCCCTGTAAGCCGGTAATTTCCGGGAGGAATATTAAAATCAAGCTTTACTAAAAGGTTTTCATTTAACTTTGCCTTTGATGTATCAGTTAAATTAACAGGGATATTATATGTCTGATCAAAAATAAAATTATTTTTTGCAAGGTCATAAAATGATACTTCAAGAAGAGCATTTCCGGAATATTTTCCTGATTGATCTGAATATTTTAAATTCTTTTGAAGGAAAGAGGAGTAGACTTCCAGCTTTGTCTTACCCTTGCTGCCTTTAAACTGGGCATAATCAAAATTAAAATAAAATTTAGCATTTACACAAAGGGGAATGAAGATAAATATTGCAAGAGGGATCAGCAGCTTTGTTAATCTACGCATTTTAAGTTATTTAATTATTTATGATTAATAATAGTAATAAACTATGAAAAAGATTATGTACAAATTTATTGATAAAGTAGGTTATAAAAGAACTAAATTTAAAATTAAAACAAAATTAGTTTTTCTTAACTGAATGGTAAATATAATCCTGAACCCGTTTTTGCCCGCATTGGGATCTTAGATGGAATTCATTCTGATACTTAAATATTTACGCGGAAGCGCAAAGACTTAAAGAAAACTTTAAGAATTCATTTTTAAATTGGATATAACTATGCGTTCATGCGGACGTAGTCGTCCCATGAAGAAAAAATCATTTTTTTGTTATAGACTTTGAACCCTCCACTAACTTAATGGGACCCCGTATAAAAGCATTACGGGGAGGGTTATATATGGAAAAAGAACCGGAGAATAAAAAAAGAAAAACATCCCCGTACCCTTTGACTTCAAAAGGGTGAAAGTTTAATTAATGGGCCTTTCGCAGTGCTGGATTTATGAGATCATTCATTTCAGAGATGATATTACTATAATTCCAATCCCTTATTTTCTAATTAAAGGGGAATACAGTCGCGGATCGGCTAATTCAATTCCGGCAGTAAAATTCCTGACGGGCTGTAAACTCATCAGGAACTACGCCTAAGGACCAGGTGGCACGGCCGGTTTCTTCGGTAAGATGCAAGACTAACCTTCGGAATAAAAGCTTTTCCGATGCTACGCATAGAAGGATAGCAACCCGTTACCGGATCTTTCGCTGAAGTCGGGCTTTAAAACATACTCGTAGTTCCCGAGATGCGGATTCGACCAAAATTCAGACCGAGTATTATCACTTCACCGGAGTTCACATACAGCAAGTGACAGACCATGTCACTTTAAGAACTCCAGCCGAGGATTTGTCTTTATAAAAAATTACAAGAACAATCCTGAAAGCATTAATTGTATTTTTTTCCAATTGCTGAATTGGAGTATCAAGGCATTCGATGTAAC
The DNA here is from genome assembly GCA_038230595.1 of Ignavibacteria bacterium. Classification (GTDB taxonomy): domain Bacteria; phylum Bacteroidota; class Ignavibacteria; order Tepidaquicellales; family Tepidaquicellaceae; genus JBBRMY01. Next base: position 11,934 of record JBBRMY010000056.1, on the reverse strand, counting down.
AGAGTATACCCTTTGTGTCACCAAAACTGATTCGATGAACAGAAAAAACAATTGACAATGTACAATTGACAACTAGTTCGATCCCCAGAAAAACCTGAGAATCGCCGGCATCATTTTTTACAATTAAATTATTATATACAATTAGTTCTTTGCAAGTTTTACTTGTAACGAAAACAGATCAGATAACAAATAAATCAAACTTCCCCAATCAGGAGATTGGGAAAGAGGGAAAATCAAAAACTAAAATAAAAAAATATTTAAAATAAATATTGAATGGAAAATTAAAGAACAAAAGTTGCTGATGCATCAGCAATTAAGAATTATAATGACTGCCAAAGCTTTAAGACTATACTTTCAAACTTTATATGCCATAAAGATATATGGTTTTTAAAGCAAAGTCAAGCTAGAAAGTTCCAGAAAATGTGAAAAAAATTTTAAATCATTTTAAATGTCGGAAGGAATAGGAGGGGAAAAGCAACCTGTCCGTTCGAAAATGCCCTGACAGGATGATTTATTGTACGAAACAGGATCGTCGTAACCAAAGCAATTATACTTGAATACTTTATGAAATAGTAGGAAGGATGCATTAGCTTTACTATAAATTATAGTAAACTTACTTAATATTTTTTAATTTATGTTTAATTTTTTGACAATTTTCAATTAAAAATAAATGGCATATATTTTGCAAATTAAAATCTACAAATAAACAAGAAAGGAGTATCAAATGAAACCAGTAATAAAAACAATTTTATTATTGCCCCTTGTAGTTTTAGTTTTTTTAGCATCTTATCAGATCAGCTTTGATAAAACTAATCCGATAAAACATGTTGCTTATTCTATTACAGTAACAACTAATCCTGATAATTCTGGATGTTCCGTTATAGCAGTCCGCAGATCAGATGGAGTTAGCTTTACTTTAACTTATGATTCAGGAAGTCATACTTATTATACCGGTGCAAGCGGATTAACTTCGGGCACATATGATATCTACATATGCTGTGGTGGAACATCAGGTGGAACAGGAGTTGTTACTCTTCATACTCCGTCCGAGAATGCTCAAATAACTATAAACTTAACCGGAGGATGCCAAACACCTCCTGGCAGCTAAAAAGGGCACTACTAAAAATTGTTTTAAATATATCTTCTCCGGATGTCTTCATTAACCGGAGAAGATTTTTTTTATCCTTTAGATAAAAAGTTGATACTTACTAACAGATTTCTACATATTTTTTGAAAAACTAACAATCTATAAAATTCTTCATACCGTCAAAATTCCAGATCAGATTTCCGCCGCAGTTCAAGAGCCAATTAATGCAGTACCTGAACTTCCCAATGGGATCAGTAGCTTTGTTAATCTACGCATTTTTAGTTATTTAATTATTTATGATTAATATTAGTAATAAACTATGAAAAAAATTATGTACAAATTTATTAACAAACATATTATAGCTTTAAGCGATGATAAAGATCATTTACGAATACGCCTTGAGGCTCTTCTTTTAATTTCCTTTCTAATTCAATACGAAGGCGATCTTTATCTTTAAAAAGTGCTGTAGTTAAAACTGAATAATCAAAAACTAAATTATACGGATTTATATATTTATATTCATATTTTGCAATAACATCTTTAAAACCATCATTATTTTTTACAAATAAAAACGATTTATCATCCCAAAAAATAAGCTTCCACTCTTCATTAGCCTTAATCAAATAAGCAATTAAAGTTTGATTCATTTCTCTTGCATTTTGAGATAGATATGGGGTGCTGTAGATAATATAATCGATGTTATAATTTTTCATTTTTTCTTGAAAACCGGCTTTCTTATCCTCAATATATTTGTATTCATTATATTGCTTGTCACTTAAATTTCTACTATCTATAAAATTTTTAAATTCTTCAATATTCCATATTAAAAAACCTCCACAATTCAAACTATTAAATGCGTTCCCTCCTATTTTATTTATTTTATTAGCAGACACAAAATTCACAAGCTCAATAGGGTAAAATTTTTCATTAATAGCAATTCCAGTTTCTCTGAATGAAGTTTGCAAAATATTTTTATATATATAATTATTATATATAAAATAAGTTATGAAAACAAAAAAGACCGATAACGCTATTGAAAGATTCTTACTTGTACTTAATCGATTGACAATTGCACCAATTTTAAGCTTATGAACAAAGAACGAAAGTGATATACACAAAAATATTATATTTAAAATAATGAAATCAAAAGTGAACCTAACAGCCTGCATTGAATAAATCACTGAAAACAAAAAAACTAGAACGATAAAATAATCTTTTTTCTTGAATCCATAAATTAGATTTACTATTCCCAGAAATAAAAACCCAATGTAGATCTTATTGTATACTGAGGATAAATTTGCAGAGTCAAACGGTGACTTCCATTCATTTATATGATCTAATAGATTTAATTTCGACAAACTAAATTCAAAAGTATATGTGCTTGTAAAGAATGGGTTTAAAATTAAACCTGCTGCACAAATAATAAGTATTTTTAATAAATAGAATATATGTTTATCTTTTAACAATAAAAATAAGCTTACATTATTTTCCCTTAACCTGTTCTTTTCGATCACTTCAGAGCCTATATAAAATCCAAATATTATTAATCCAATTATACCGTTTACATGGATATTTCCCCAAATTAAAAATATAAACGGGAGGATGTTAAAACTTTTACAATCATGTTTCAGATATTTTACCTTTACAATAAAATAAATGATCAGTATCAAAAGAAGATATGTCATTAAATGCGGTCGTGGAGTAAATCTTCCCATTAATCTGAAAGATGCAAAAAATAATAGTATTAATGATAAATTAAAATTTAAATTTAATCTAAGAAGCAACTTAATTAAAACTATATAAATACTTAAAACCAGGAAAGATCGAAAAATTGAAATCCCTGCAAAACCAAAAAGATTATAAATATAATAATTCATAACATCCCAACCCCATTCAAACGGGATCCATCTTACATTAGAAAATGCATTACTAAAAATATTCGTGGAGGGGATATTAAAATTTTGAACTATATATTTTCCAGTTGCTAAATGCCAGAAAACATCATCGTCAGTTGAAATTTTTGTTGAGGAAAGTACAGCTACAAAAAACAGGAAAGAGATTATTAAAAAATAATGGATATACTTTGTATCCTGCACATCAATCAGCTGCTTCTCTTTATGTAATTGTTTAGATTTGATATATAATTATTTAAAATGAATTAGAGAAAAACATAAATTTTTTTAAAACAAAAAAAGCAGCCCAATAAAATTGAGCTGCTTAATTTGTAAAAACTAATTCAAATTAGAAACCTAATCCAACTGTAAAATATTGATTAGTAGAATTAAAAGTTGTGCTGTTATCATTAATTATCCGGTACGCATAATCAAAAGAAACATTCATACCATTGAATGGATATTTTAATCCTGCACCGAATGATGGTCCAAATAAACCTTCATTTGCTTCCTGATCAGGATAAATACTTACAGCGCCTCTCAGGTAAAATATTTTATTATAGTTATATTCCAAGCCGAATTTATACTCATCTGAAGAATAGCTGGAATTCTGAAATGTAGTTGACAGCATAATATTGCTGTTCTTAGCAAAAGTCTTTCCATAAGACAAGCCAATTTCAAGATTTGTAGGTAGGTCAAACTGCTGAAGATTTACTCTTCTGAAGACCTGACCTCCATTTAAAGTGTACTGTCTGTCTAATCCTGATCCTTCAAATTTCATTGAAGAACCCAGATTTTTCAAAGCAACACCAAATCTCAAACCTGATGTTCCGGCAATATATTGTAATCCGAAATCAAATGCAACTCCTGATGCAGAAACCTGACCTACTGATTCTGAGATCAATTTAATGTTAGTTCCAAAATGTATCTTATCAGTCATTGCTCTGCCGTAACTTAGTGTTCCGATGAGATATACAGGATTGATAAATTCACCTGTTCCATCAGGATTATTCTCGTCAGCTACTTTAATACCATCTCCAAAGTTCATCGACCTTATAGATGCACCAATTGAGCCTAAACCACCAAGCTTAACTATACCGGCAGCATATTCATATTTAATATCTGCAATATAATTCTGGTGTGAGAACATGAACTCACCTGTTTTAGATGAGATCTCTGAAAGCCCTGCCGGGTTCCAGAACATTGCATCAATACCCGAAACTGAGGCAAGATTTGATCCATTTAAAGCTGTACTTGAGCTTCCCATTGGGATCAACAACTCAGGGGCAGCAAGTGTACCAAGCTTTCGTCTTGGTCCACTAAATCCGTTTTGATAGCTCATACTCAGTATGAGAACCAACAAAACCAAAAGTTTTATATATTTTAAATTCATTTTTTTATCTCCTAATTTAAGATTTCAGAATTGCCGCCATTTATAAGGCGGCGATCCTTATTCAATTTTAATTACCGACTCTTTCTTCCGGTGTAAATACAGCTAACTTTACAACAGTCTGACCATATCCAACAGCATCAACTAAAGCCAGATAAATACCCGATGAAACAGGGACATTCTCAATATTTCTGAGATTCCATTCCAGCGTCGAAAGCTGATCATTCTTTGTTATTGTCCTGATCAGATCTCCATTCAAAGTATAGATCTTAATAGTTACCTGCTGAGGCAGTCTTCTGAAAGTTACATAACGATCATTAGAACGGTTACCAAGCGAATTAAATCCGTAGAATGGATTCGGTACAACATTAATTCTACTCAGGACATTTTCTCTTACATCAGCCGAAGTTGAAGCAATTGAAGCTCTGGTTTCGAATTCGTAGGTTAATGGATGATCTATGCCTCCGTCAATTGTTCCTTGAGTAACCGGATAAGGAAAGATTGTTAGCTCATCATTAGCCTGGAACAATGGTGATGAAGAGGAGATTGCTTTTGCAGACCAGATATACATAATATCAAATAAACTCTGCAAAGTAAATAAATTCTTGCTTGTGTAAAATGTGCTTGGATTTGCATCATAGTTTGAACTGAATATATATAATATTTCCTTTTTGCCAGTTGAATCCGCAGTAGGATCCCACATTCCATCAGGATTTCCACCCTGATCGGCTGGAAATTCAAGGAATGCGCAGTTTAATTGTCTAGGGGCTGCAGTTGAATCACCTTCTTCAACTTCAAATACCTGAAATGGAACTGGTTTCATTTCAGTGAATAGGAATGAATTATCAGTTGCAGCTAAGTAATTATAAGCCATTTGACCGGAAGCAATATCTTTGAATACGATCTTAACCTTTCTAAGCTTGGCAGGTTTTACTGTTGTACCTAAACCTGAGTATGTACCTAAATATGGATATGATATTCCCATAGATGCTGATTGCCAGGGTTTTGACTGATCTCTTAGATAGTAACTTCCTTCAAGATTTCTATGACCATCAGGAGTGTATTCCCATCCCCCATGTGGATATCTTGTCTGAACAACACTTACTAAAGTATCTCTAGCCTGAAGATTAAATGGAGGAGTAGTATTGATCCTTAATCTCAGATCTCTGATAACTCCGAAATTTCCTGCAAAATTATTGAATGCAGTTCCGGTAAATCTGATCTTTTCAACTTTGATTAACAGACCATCAACTATCCTTGATGAATCCTGAGAATTTCCGGTTGTATTTGATGCTCTCAGATTCTTTTTAAGTGTATCATAGCTGGTACCACCATTTAAAGATTTTAATAAGCTATAAACAGTATCATTAGCTCCGGTGTAATAGTTCTTTGGACTGAAAACGATCTTGTATTTAGCATTTCTTATTGAATCCGGTACAACTACGATCGGGATTACACCAAGATCTCTTCTGTTAGTATTTAAAGTATCACCATATCCGTAAGAAGAAACAACACCGGCTCGCGGCGCATCTTTCTTTACATTAACTACTGATGCTGACAATGAGGTTCTTATAACAGCCTGACCTCGTTTTGGATTAGTATTAACTGCATAAGCCGTAACTATAAATTTATACTGGTGTCCATATATAAAATGAGTATTTCCGTTATTCTCGGTTGTAAATTTAGTATCTTTTATATGAATACTTCTTGAAATTCCGGAATTTGGAAAACCTGAAGGTACTGCAAATCTATATGGAGGAACAATCGGAAATGGAGCAAATTGCTCGCCTCCGGTAGGACCAACTCCAACTGAGAACGTATCTACAACAATACCAATATTATTTTTCTTATCAAAGATAGCAATAAGCGTTATCAAATTTGGATCAATAGTTTCCGGCTTACTAAAGTCAGGAAGCTGAGTTGCTGCTGTACTGACCTGATATATTTCATAACCTTCAAATCTGTAAAATGCAGAATCTTGTGGCCTTTGAAATAATGTATCCTGAAAATTATAAGATTCTGATATATCTCCCCAGCTTAAATCCAGATTGTATGTGCCCGGAGGTGTATAATCAGTTGCACCAGGATTACCAATAGTATCCGTGCTAACTGCCACTATTGGAAGCGGCGGCGGCGGAATAACGTTAAAGTTAGCATCAAAGATCTTTTGAGCTACAACATCAAGCTGCTTCAATCTTGTTACAGAATTCCAGTTATCTGAACCCCTGGCAACCATTTGAGCAACAACTACATTTTGAGTATCGTTAGGATTTATTTTGAAATTATCAGCACCTGAACTGAAAATTAATCTTCTGTCGCCACCGGGATTGACAGGTACTGTTGTTCCTGATATTCCACCACAGTTTTGAACAGACCCTTTACGCTCAGTCCAGCCAGTTGCAGTATTTCCTTCCGGATCTCCGGGATAACAAATTTTGGTAACTTGATTTGTTAATGGATTTATCCAAGGTGAACCGTCAGATTTAAATCCTTTTAAATAGTTATATGCTCCAACAACATCCGGATTTGGATCTCTTTCGCAAACCGGACCACCGCTACCTGGATTCGTAAAAAAGTCAAAAGCAGTTAAACCAATTGGTACAGGAGGAGTTACATTCCTGTTAACAGGACTTTTAAAATAATCCATGCCCCATGCCGGAGGATTCGCTCCATATGTTGAACCCGAACCTGATCCATCAGCATTATCAGAATTATAAACATAACCAAGGTTAGTTAAAGTATCGCAGCCAATGTAGTCATCATTTGAATCACCCAGATCAGGATCTACTGTTACTGCCAGATAGGTGCTTTCCCATGGCTTTACATTTTTATTTATCAATACCCAATTAATAAATTGGATATCTTCAAGCCCCGGTGAATTATAAGCCCAGCCGGTTAAATGCATTTCACAGTAAATTGGAAGTGTACCACCCCCAAAACCTTCTGCTGCCTTATGCTCTTCCGGAAATCCGTCTGTAAGGCAGGCAAATATTGTGGTCGCAGCATTTTCAATACCGGGCTTATCTACATCCGGCTCATAGGTACCATTATGATTAACATCAAAATAAGGGGCACCGTAAGGAACCATCTTATACCAGTTAGCATAATCAGGATTATTACCTGCATTATCAGTTGAATTTACATGGTAGATCTTGAAATCTGCATTAGTTGTAGCAACCGGAGTTCCTGAAGTATTAATGACATATCCAGGCGCATATTCACCGGCATACATACAGGAAGCCTCTTTCAGAATTCCATCGATCTTTGTACCGATCGAAAGACCGGCGGTAAAGCAAGCCGTCTTACCGGATCTTATTGGCCATTCAAAGCCAGCATTATTCGAAATTCTTTTATCAAGATCAAATATACCTGTATTAAGAAAATAAGCTTTGATATTATTTGCAGCAACGCTATCCTGACGGACAACTATCGTCTGCATAGAATTATGCCCGTTAGACGGACCCGGTCCGTAATTCCAATTGCCCGCTATCCGGGCAATTGGCATAGAATAACCTAACGATGCGAAAAGCATAATTAGTAAAATATATTTTATTTTTTTCATACCTTTATTTTTAAACTTTAAAATAGATAAGATGGATTAAAAGTTAAGTTTAACGCCAAATCTTACTTGTCTTGGTGCTCCCCAGTTTGCATAATTTGACAATCTGATCTTGTATGCATCAGCATATGCCTGAGAATGATCAATAACCTGAGCTGTATTTAAGAATCCATCATCATTCGGCAATCCTGTTGATCCGTAAACATCATTAATGACTTCGGTATTAAGCAAGTTAGTAGCATAAATATATGCATTCATATTTGCTTTCCAGATCTTGAAGGATTTATCAAGCTTTGCATCAAGCGTTAATTTCCAGTTTGTATAAACCTGATTAGGACCTGAAAGTGAACGTCCTGTACCTAATGCAGAAACCGGTAACTCTGTTTTTGTATATGGTCTTCCGCTGTTAAAGGAAAAGAGAACATTTAATCCCATATTCTGAAGGATCTTTCCTGCAAAATTATGCGGTACATCTTCTTCTCCGCCAAATCTGTAATCAAGGTTTACAGAACCGGTATGTCTTTGATCAAAATCCAATGGATAAGTAAAATTTGGCAGATCAAAACCGCTATTCACCAGAGAAATATTTGTATTGAACGCGGACCCCGTACCTGATGCATATAATAGTGTATAAGAAATATCAACAGCTAATCTGTTCATTCTTCTCATGCTTAAATAAAAATCAACTCCGCGGGATACACTGAAATCAACGTTATCATAAATTGTATATCCAGTTGGTACTGTTATAGGTTCGGTAGTACTTGCAAAAACTCTTGAAGCACCTATCTGGTCTTTTGTTTCTTTATAATATGCAGTTATACCCATATTAACATAGTCACCTATCTGCTGTTTAAGGCCAACTTCATATGAAGTTACTTTTTCCGGCTTTAAGCTTGGATTTTCTGCAACGTCCTGTACTGAAGCAGCAAAGAATTGCGCGAATGCATCTCTGCTTAGATAAAGCTGATCAAGTGTAGGTAATTGAACAAATTTTCCGAACTGCGCTACGAAGATAGTTTTTTCAGTTACCGGGAAAGAGAAACCTAATCTCGGGCTGACTGTAATGTTTGCTTTTGATTGAGCATAAAGTCCTGGTGTTAAAGGTTGACTATTTTCATCAAGGATCACATTTTTATCTTTCAATACTATATCATTAACATCAAGATAATCGACTCTGATACCGCCATTAAATGTGAAGTCATTGAAATCAGCTTTATCCCTGATGTAGAAAGCTCCAATAATAGGATGCTTTGGCTCGATATCTGAACCGGATATTACTGAATGACCAAACTGATCATTAACTTCATAACCATATGATCTTAATCTTGCACCTGAGCCTGAGATCCAAAGAGACGCAGGGTCACTTTGTTCTACTCCATTCTCATCAACTGTCTGCTTGGAAATTGCAGATGGGAATAACTGAAGCTTTCTTAAAGTATGATATTTGTATTCCCCGCCGAATTTTACTTCATGGTTACCTGAATTTTTTGTTATTAATGCGTATGTAGCATCAAGCTTTCCGCCGATATAACTTACATCTGTTTTTTTATACGAGTCATTTACGGATCCGGCTAAATTAAAGAGACCTGTTGCATCTCTTCCAATTCTATTTCCGCCTTGCTGCCTTAAACCAGGATTAGATGCTACATCACCGTACAAGAAAATATTATTAAAGAATACAGGATCTCCGAATTCAGTTTTTGTTTTATAGTAATTTCCCTGTAATTCGTAGAAAAATTTGCTGGAAACGTTATGAACAAGTCTGCCATAGAACTGCTGATCATCACTTTGTGTAAGACGAGTCCTGTCAGAATTATATTTTAGATTTATATTGGATGTACCAAGCGTTCTGAATAGCGAATTAGTAATATTCATTCCGCCTTTTAATTGAATAGGGATTCCTTTTCCATTATTAGTCTGGCTTAGATCAATAGATAATCTTGCATTGGTTGACCATAACTTTTTCCAGTTATTCGGAAGTAAACCATCTGAGGTTAATTGATCTGCGATCCAGCTGGGTCCCTGATCCTGAAGATATTGTCTTTCAACGCCACCATAGAAATTAATAACTCTCGAAAGCTTTTTAGTCGGAATTAACGGTCCGCCAAAGGAGAAGTTATAAAGATTATACCCATATGATTTTGTTTTTATCCAATTACCTGCCAGGACATCAGATACTGCTTCTAAATTACCGGTATATTTATCAGAACCACCTTTAGTTGAAACGTTAATTACTCCACTTAGAGCATTTCCATATTCTGCACCAAAACCTCCGGTTAATACTGAGATCTCTTCAATTAAAGAAGTGGAAACGAAGCCGGTTGAAGAACCATCAAGCGGATTAGAAGTTGAAACACCATCTACAATAATAAGGTTTTCAGAGCTTCTGCCACCTCTGATATTTATGTCGCCGCCTCTTTCATCAGTTACAACACCTGCTGTCTTTGAAACAATAGTATTAAGATTTTTAATACCGGAATTGTTGATCTGCTGCTTATCGATCAATCTTCCTGATTGCTCAACGTCTATTCCTTTTCTTGTTGCTTCAATAGTTATTGTTTCAGTTGTGATACCTGTTGTAACCGTTAAAGCAAAATTCACTTTTGTTTTCTGATCAACAGAAACTTTTATACCTGTCTGCTTTTGATCGTCATAGCCAACATAAGAAGCTGTAACAGTATATTCACCGACATCAACGTTTAAAATAACGTATTGTCCGCTTTCATCTGTAGATGCTCCTAAAGTTTTTCCATCAATTTTCACTGTAGCTCCGACTAGCGGAGTATTATCCTTAGCATCTATTACTTTCCCTTCAATACTACCAGTAGTCTGAGCAAAAGAAGCGGATGAGAGGATCAATACAACAAAAAAAGAAAGGGTGATAAATTTTAAATAAGTATATAAACTCATTTTTCCCTCCATAAGTTTTTTTAAAATAAGATTGGTTTAACTTAAAAAACCCTCATATAAGAAACCTTTCTTCAAGTTTTCTTTATTATGAGGGTTTTTATTTACTATAAAATGCAATAATATTGCGAATTGTGCAAGTGATTTTTATTTTACTAACATCATTTTCTTTGTCTCTTTAAAATCTCCGGCGGTTAATGTATAGAAATAAATTCCGCTTGAAAGATTTGAGGCATTGAAACTAACTTCTTTAACACCTGCTGGTAATAATTCGTTATTTACCAAAGTTTCAACTAACTGACCGCTTACATTATAAACTTTCACAGTAACATTTGAAAGTCTAGGAACATCAAATCTGATGTTAGTAGTAGGGTTGAAAGGATTTGGGAAGTTTTGTTTCAAAGTAAAAGTAGCAGGTACTTCTGAACTTATGTTAGTAACTGCCGTAGGTAAATTTACTCTTGGAATTGTAACTCTGATATGCTCATTTCTGCAATTTGTTAATGGATCCGGAGCAGTTACAGCAGAAAAAGGAACATCATCCATTGAAACGCTTAAATTTACATAAAAATTGGTTACATCATTATCATTTGTCGGTGAAATAGATGGGAAAGTCCAGTCTTTTCGAGGACTTGTTCTTGGAGTAAGTCTTTCCGGTACTTTCCACGAATTACCTCCTGTACCTGATGCTGTTAAATAAACAAATGAATAACTGGTTGTATCTGTACCATTTACTCTGTATGTAGTATCCTGAGCCATAAAAGCTACAAATATTGCTGTTCCATCCAACGAAGCGCCGATTGTTGGTCTGGCCAAAGGTACTAATACATTAGTTGCACCGGTTCTTGGTCCGGAAAAAGCATTATTTTTATCTGCAATTATTTTATAATTTCCTGCATTAACTGTAGGTGACCAAAAAGCAATTTTACTTGGTAAACCCGGGTAGAAACCTGTTGAGATACTATATGCAATTTCCCAAACTACTTTTGGAGAAGTTCCCTGATATACTATGCTAATTCCTCTTAAAGCTCCTAAAGAATCTGCATTTGGGTTTGCATCATAAATTTTTTGAGGAGCTCCAAATGAAGTACCGTTATTT
>JBBRMY010000055.1:0-14498 GCA_038230595.1 Ignavibacteria bacterium | reverse complement strand
CTATATAATTTGGAATGGATTTGTTTTCAACAATAAATATTTTAGAAATACAGTTATAAAATTCTATAAATCTTTTCTTAATTTCTTCCACTCCATTAAATATAAGACAACTATTATCTTTCCAGTCTTTGCCGTCTATATTTACAAAATTTCCGATAATAAATTGTTTGCCATTTGTTATAACACCACATTGTAAGCCTTCTTCAACTAAATAAGATCTAATTTGATTAATGACTTCTTTATTTTGAGTAATGAGTGATTTTATCTTACTGGATTTGTGATTTATAGGAAGCTGAAAATCAATTAAATTCTTTTTAGCTTCTATTATAAATTGAAAATCTGGTGTAGAAACTTTATAATCAAAGTATCCTTCAATATTATGACCCTCTCTTACAATATCTTTTTCTTCCCAGCCCAAAACATTAATTAATAAAAAATCTAAAAATTTTGAGCGTGTGTCAGATTCGGACAAATCTGTGGTTCTGTACAATTCATAATTCCTTTCAAATTCTTCGAAACTGGATAAAGCTTTATCTATATTATTCATGAAAGTAGATGGAAGTTTGATAATATTAGAATAAATGATATTCAAATAAAAGCATTAAATAAGGTTTGAAATATTGATTAATTTAAATATTCCTGAAAGATTACGATATAAATGTAGAGAACCAAATCCATCTTACTGTAGTTAAAACCTTAGGCTTCTAAATTGATTTATCACACATTTTTAACTAATTTATTTCTTAATATCCTCCTTATTTATGATTCTACGTTTTACGTTATTATGTACTATGTTTGTTCTGTTTTTTGGATTCGTTGATCAGGCTCATGCTCAGGACTCATGGTGGAAAGATAAAAAATATACTTCAGAAGCAGTCAGAGCAAAATACTCATACTGCAAAAGTACTTTCAAAGAGATCGGTCAAGGTTTCAGCTACAGAAATATCAGCAACATTAACCGCTACTTCGGAGATCAGGTTTACCTGAATATTATCAGCAATGAAAAGGGTTATTATTCTCCTACTCAGGCTGAGCTTATTCTCGCTGATTTTATGGATTACTTTCGGGTTGTCTCATTTAATTATAAGCGCTCAAGCAGGTATAATACTTATGCGTTTGCTGTCGGGAAATATGTTTATATGATATCAGGAAGTAAAAGAGAGCTTGATATTTCTGTCTCTCTAAAATATTGCGGTGATACTTGGATGATAGATCAGGTGACGATAAATTAGAAGCATTTTAGAATTCGCGTGAAGGCGCAAAAGCCGTAAAAAAGATATAAAATGGTTATGAGGTTTCAGTCTTTCAGCTTGTAAAAGCAGGAGAATTTATTTTTAAATTTGGATAATACCGGAAAGAAAAATTTCAGTTCTAAGTCTGAGGGCAGGCGGTTAAAATTTTATATTTTGATCGCTTTTTTGCTTTTAATATGGGCTGCTGCTGCCGTGCTCATATCAGGCTATATTATATCTTCAGGTGAAAAAAACTTTTCGGAAGTAAGATCTGAAAAGCTTGAAACAGAAAAGAAAGAAATCTTTGACCTGTATTCCCAATATCAAACTGAGCTTTCAAATTCTGTAAAAGCTATAAATGGAAATAAGAATTTTACGAATGCCTTATTAACTTCCGATAATAAAAAAATATTTGAAGAGCTTATAAAGTTTCCTTTCTCTCCCGAAATTCAAACTGAAGTTTATAATAAACGGCTTGAGCTTGCTGCATTCAATGGCAGGCAGCAAAATCCAACAATTGTAAATCTTCAGAAAGCTCTTTCCGGAAGCAGCTTTTCGATGGTTAAAGAGTCCGGTTTCTATTCTAATCTGACGATTTTTTCACCCATAAAAGACGGTGCTTCAAATATTACAGGTGTATTAGTTATCTCCCGCATTCTCGATCTTAAATACAGCATTCAGAATAAGTTCTTCACTTCAAAAGGTTTTACAGGTGAACTTAAAGACCTGCATGATCTGAATATTGAGATCATTTCCGCAGACAATTTGCAAAATGAACCAGCTATTGATACTGCCAAACTAAGAACGAACAGCATACTTGATCTGAAGGGAATTGATAATAGGATCATTGCAAAGGTTCTTATCCCTGAATATAACAATGAAAGCTATATCGAAAGTGTTAATAACTTTAAGGAAAAGAATTTCACTCTCATCATTTTTATTTTTACTCTTCTTATTGTGCATGGGCTTTTTCATTATACAAAAAAGATTAATAACGGCAGCCTTCGCTTTGGATTTATTGCAGCAGTACTTATCGGGCTAAGATATCTCTGGCTCTATTCAGGATTCCCGAATAAATTCCTTTCATCAGATCTTTTTTCTCCGTCATATTATGCATCTTCATTTGCATTCGGATTATCAAAGTCTGCAGGAGACCTGCTGATAACTTCGCTATTCGTACTGGTACTCGCATTGCTTTATTATCTGATGATCTTTAATTCTAGTACAGAGGCGCGTAATAAACGTATTAACCGTATTCTGTTTGCAGCATTCTTTACTATAATTTCTTTTGTAATTATTTATGCTTACGGTCAGATCATTCAGAGTATTGTTTTCGATTCAAACCTTAAATTTTTTGACCGCACTAAAATAGTTCCAAACCCTGAGGTAATTCTCATTTTACTTGCTGTTATAATATTCAGCCTAAGTGCTTATCTTTTCCTTTCTGCTTCTGTCTTTGCGATCTTTCTGGAGATAAAGCATATTTTTACCCATGGGAAGATAAGGTTCTCAAGGCTTACCCGTAAATATATCATCTTTATAATATTTACTGTATTCATTGCAATTGATGGAGCAATAAGCCTGATATTTCCCGGACAGCTGAACTTTTACCAGTCAGCTCTTATAATTTCTCTCGCATTCATTTATGTTTATTTTGTTTATTCGTCAAAAACACTGAGAAGAATTCATGTAACATTTAAATTTAAAGAGCTTTCATTCATACTTCTGCTTATAATAATTTCTGTTCCCGTTATATTATTTGATAAGATATCTGTTCAGGAAACAAAATATGTTGAGCTGCTTGGTGATAAGATAGCTGAGAATGTAGATGATAAAATAAATTATCTTATTTCCTCTGAGCTTGCAAAGCTCTCGGATAATAAAACGCTGGAATACAGTCTTAAGAATAATTCAAAAATACAAAAGCTTGCATTTTCTCTTTGGGCAGAAAGCAAGCTTAGCTCTGAAGACTTAAATTCTGCTGTAGTACTTCTTGATACTAATAAGCAGCTCATAAGCGACTTTAATATTAATTCTCTCCGGTTAAGCTCAGACAGCATCATTGGATTTTACAAAGGAATTAACGTCCAGAAACTAAAGAAAAATTTAAAGCCGGACACTTTACTTGTCAGAACTGAAGAAGCTGCAATAGATGAAGAGCCGGATTATAATGGTCAGGATATTTCAAGTCTTCAGACTTCCGATTCTACCAGCCCGAATAAAATAGAGATATATAAGAATAAAAATGAAAAATATTACCTTGGAATAATTGATCTTGAAGATATAAATCTGAGAAGCACACAGTTCAGAAGAAATCTGGGATATGGAATGATAGCCGTTCAGTATGAACCGAAAAATTTTCTTATAAAAAGCTCGCTTGAGATATTCAGGAATTATTCACGCGATAATCTGATGGATAAGCTTCTTTCTTCTCCGGTTATTTCTGAATATGTAAATGAAGAGCTGATAAATACTAATGATCCTGCCTATTCAGGTGTAAGCATAAATTCCCTTCGGTTTTTCAGGGAGTATGTAAAAAATATTCCAGTAAAAAGAGCATGGCGTTACGAAATGATCAGCAATGAAAAGTACAGAACATATTTTATATTAGTACCTGAGAATAGTTCTGAAGGAACAGGGGAGAAGATCTACACTATCAGTCTGAGAAGAAATGACCTGAACCTGATCAGCTTTTTTTATCTGAAGTTTATTTTATTCACGGCTGCAGTTTATCTGATCATCAGTCTGTTCTATCTCTTATTTTATGTTTCAAGAATAAATATTTTTAAGATCAATTTTCGGGAAAAGCTTTTTGCGGCATTCTTTATTGTTTCGGTTATACCGATCATTTCTCTGGCACTTTATACGCGATCTTATATTATTAATAAATACGACCAGACATTTGCAAATCAGATCAAATCAGATCTTAACCTGCTGTCGGAAGGGGTTAAAACTAAAAGTTTTGACCTTTCGCTCAGCAAAAAACAGGACAGCACGGGGAAAAATATTTCTCCAACAAATATCCTGAGCAAGAACTTCAGCCAGATAGATAAGAACTTCAATATATTCATTAAAAATAAACTAGTTTCGACAACCAATGAAGAGCTTTTCCAGTCTGGACTGATTGATGAACGAATTGATGGTCCGGCTTTCTACAGTATTTTCTATGAGAAAAAAGATCTTGTTCTGAAAAATGAAGACATTGGAGGATTCTCCTTCATTGTTGGTTATAAGCCGATGCTGGATAAAAATAATAATCTGCTGGGAATAATATCTTCTCAATCTGTTTACAGGCAGAATGAAGTTAATGAAGAACTGACGGAATCTCTGACATTCATTTTCGGAATTTATGTTATCGCTATTATTCTTCTTTTAATACTTGTAATTTTCCTTACAGAAAGGATCTCCCGTCCGCTTTCGGAATTAAAGCTGGCAACAGACCGTATCTCGAAAGGGGAATCAAATGTGGCTATCCGTAACAAAGGCATGGACGAGTTTAAAGTCCTTGTTGATTCATTTAACCAGATGTCAGCAGAACTTGAGAGATCTAAGGTGGAGTTAAAGAAGGCAGAAAGAGAATCGGCATGGAGGGATATTGCAAGAAGAGTTGCTCATGAAATTAAAAACCCTCTTACTCCTATGAAGCTTTCAGTTCAGCATGCATATGACGTATTTCTTAACGGTGATGCAGCAGCGTTCGCTAAGGTGAATGAAAAGACAAAAGATATTATGCTGAAGGAGATAGATAAGCTTAACAAGATAGCAACAGAGTTCTCTAACTTTGCAAAATTGCCGGAGAAGAACTATGAGCAGCTTAATATAAATAATATTATTGATGATGTTGTATCTCTATATGATACTGCACCGAATGTCAGATTTGAAATAAAAAAAGATGAAATGCTTCCTTTGATAACCGGGGACAAGCAAGAGCTGAACCGCGTCTTCCAGAACATAATTAAAAATGCTATACAGGCGATCGATGCAGTTGATACTGATAGTGAGAATTATGGCTTAATAAAAGTGGCTACATCACAGACATTTAAATGCGTTTGCTTAGAAATATCTGATAACGGAGTTGGAATTGATAAAGAAATAATGGACAGGCTTTTTGAACCTGATTTTTCTACCAAGTCTACGGGTATGGGACTGGGATTATCAATTGCAAAAAAATCATTAGACATGATGAAAGCAGATATAAAATATGAAAGCACAAAAGCAAAAGGAACAAAGGCAGTAATAAATTTCACAAAGAGCTTTAAGGGATAGAAAATTTTGCTGAAACAATTTATTAAAATATTATTTTTTATATCTGCATTTTTTGCTGCCGTGATATTTTCCTCATGCGCTAATCAGCAGCCTCCTCCCGGAGGACCGGAAGATAAAACTCCTCCGGGAATAACAAAAGTTACACCAAGAGATAGCACAGTAAATTTCTCAGGAAATAAGCTCTCATTTGAATTTGACGAATATGTAAACCGCAGAAGCTTTGAAGAAGCATTTTTTATTTCCCCTACGCCGGCATCATCTCCGAAGTTTGACTGGACCGGAAAGTCTGTTGATGTGATCTTTGACAGCGGATTCGATCTTAATAAAACATACAGTGTAACTATAAGCAGGGACTTTAAAGACCTTAACGGAAATAATTCTCTTGAGGCACCATACACATTTGCATTTACTACAGGAGATAAAATTGAGAATGCAAGTATTTCGGGCAGACTCTTCGGAGATGACCTTGACAGAATAATCGTTTCATGTTATCTACTTCCGAATGCAGATCCTTCAACAAGAAAAGGGGACTATATAACTCAGCCCGATAATTCTGGAAATTATTCTTTCAGAAATCTTTCACCCGGGAATTACAGAGTATTTGTAATTAAAGATGAATCACGCGATCAGCTATTCAGTATGGAGATCGATAAAATAGCTTTTCCTTCTAAGGATGCAGAACTGAAAAAGGATTCTTCAATAACTGAATTAAATTTTCTGTTGTCTTCACCTTATTTAGATGTGCGTGTACCTGCGTTTTATTCAGGCCTGATACGGGATACAACAGGAACTATCTACTCATCAATACATTCCGGTGACCTGCTGCCTGAAAATCTTAGCGTTTACTTTTATCTGAAAAATAAAAAGATAACCAAGAGTGAATTTGCAGATAAGCTTTTATTAAAAGAATCTGCTACCGGAAAAAATATTAAGGTCGCATTTAACTGGTTGAATGATTCATTGGTAAATGTATTCAGCACTGAAAAGCTTGATCTGAAAAAAGATTATGAGTTCACTGCCTTATCAGGAACAGGGGATAACAAGATAGATTATAGGCTGAAGTTCAAAACCACTGCCGAGAAAGATATTTCAAATGTAATTGTCAGATTCAATAGAGATCCTTCGATTACGGGAAACATAAAATTTATTCTGGTGAATAATTCCAATTCTTTTGTTAGATACGGAGGAGTGATAGCAGATTCAAATTCAGTACAGATAAAAAATGTTCCTTTAGGGCAGTACAGGATATTTGCCTATGAAGATGCTAACGATAATGATAAGTATGATTATGGAGTTCTTAATCCGTTTGAGTATGCTGAGCGTTTTGTATATTCGAAGTCAATTTCTATACAAAGAAGCGAAAAAGATTTTTTAATTGAAGTACCGGGATTTTAAAACCTCAAACCGACTTTACATTTTTCTTTATTCCAAGAAACAGGTTAAACATCATAAGTTCTACATTCAGATTGTCACCGACTTCTTTTATAGAGCCTTCTATCAGATTTAAAATAGTATAAATATCCCATTCAAAGCCGTTCACCATTTTTGTCAATGTCTCATCTTTATCAGTATTAATAATTAATTTTTCATTGCCTGCCCTTTTATAAAGTATGTCGCGGAACCATATCTGAAGCAAGGTCAGGAATTGAATTATTCTTTGCTTATCTTTTTTATTTGAGATCTTATCGATCAAAGAGCTCATATTCAAAGTACTGAATGTTACGATCGCACGAAGAACTTCAATAACATTTTCTCTCAGTTCAAGATATTGGGTATCAAGAATACTGTTCATCTTTGTAATGCTTCCTTCTGAGAGCTCAGTATAAAAATTAATTTCACTTTCTTTCAGACAGTCATCTTTTTTCCTGAGATACTCGATCATTTCCGGCTTACTGATACTGTCAAATTTAATTTTCTGACACCGGCCTGTAATAGTCGGCAGAAGTGAATTTAGCTTTGAAGTTGTTAAGATCAGAAGTGAATTTGCAGGTGGCTCTTCAAGAATTTTCAGCAATGAATTCGAGCTTGCTGCATTCATTTTATCACAATTGGATATAATATAAGTCTTAACTTTCCCTGGCAGGCCAGTAAGATTTATTGATCTTTTTATATTCCTGATGGTTGAGATCTTAATATTATTCGCGCCTTCAATATTTAATTTATAGTATGGGTCTTCAGATTTTTTCTTCATCTCATCAATATAATTTTCATATTGATCTTCTTTCAGACCTGCAAGCATGTTAGTATCATTATCAGATTCGTCTGTACCAGGAATTGCTGTAATGAATTTGAAAAGCGGATAAGTGAATTTCCTTATCTCAAGGCATGGCTTACAGACATCGCAGGCTTCATTACCATTAAAGGGATTATCACAGTTAAGGACTTTAGCAAGCTCGATAGCAGCAGCATCTTTCCCGATACCTTCCTTTCCATAAAAAATATAAGCATGAGCAAGATTTTTACTTGTGATTATATTTTTCATGATCTCAATAACCCGTTCTTGTCCTGTTAAGTTACTCCACATAAATTTATGTTCTATTAATATCTTTTAGACGCCGCTGTTGGTGTTTAGTTCCGATTTATCGGAACTAAACACCAACAGCCTTCAGTAGGATAATCAGTAACCCCTTGTTATTCTCTTTACCAAACTCTGTTTGGTAAAGCAATTGGAAGTCGAAACTCCGTTTCGCTATAAGTTTCCGTCCCAAACAGAGTTTGGGACGGATGTGCCTCCTGAGGCGTGTCTTTTTTTTAAAAAGTATTTCCAATCCCGATCTGAAATTCAAGCCTTGCTGGCTTAAATAGCTCACTCAAAGGCGCTTGAAAGAGCCAGTTCTTATCAACTCTGTCAGGATCATAAAGTTTAAAACCAAGGTCAAATCTGATTGCACCTACTATCGTGTAATACCTGATGCCGCCCCCTATTGCTGCAGCAAGTTCATTTATCCTGAATTCTCTAATATTCTCCCAGATATTTCCGATATCAATGAATGTAACAAATCCCAGATCTTTAATAATGGATTTCGCATCACTGAAAGGTTTAGTCCTGTGCTCAATGCTCGCTTCAATAATAAAATTCCCTCCGAACTGCTTATCTCTTACATTGCCTAATCCTTTTGATTTCCATCCTCTGATACTTGAACTTCCTCCTGAAATAAATTTGGATTCTCTGGGCACATTCAGCGAATTAAGCACAACATCGCCAACTGTAAAATTATTTTCACCGTATTCCAGAATATTACCTACAAGGATTTTACTTGCCAGAACTGAAAATCCTGTAGGATCACCCAGATGAAAATAAAATTTGTTCAATGCAGTCACCTTCAGAAATCTGTCGGTCGAAGTATTGAAAATACTTTTAATAATAGAGCCGAGAAGCCCAGACTCTTCAAGTGTATAAGCAGCAGATGATCCTGTAGTTGGATATATCGCGCTGTTAGTTCCGTAATGAGCCATTGTAAAGCTTAAAGATGAAGTGAAAATATTCAGATTAAAAGGTCCCGGTAATAAAACTACATCTGAAGTATCTGATTCTTTGAGATCAACATTGTATGATAGTCTTTCATTTCCAAGGTTCCATTCAGCGATCAGATTATTGAAATAAGTATATTTCGGAAGCTCATAAGAAACACTTGTGATATTTTTTATCTGAGTGATCCTGAAATCAGGAACAGAATATACTGATATACCTGGTCTGATCTTTCCCGTTACATGGTCATTGTTGAATAAGTGCGGCTGAGTCATTTCAGAAAAAGCCTCCAGTCTGTAATCTTCTATAGAATGAGCAAGCCCTCTGATACTTGCAGTTAATACCCGGGCGCCTCCGAAGAAATATTTATCAGTGAAGCTAACACCAAGTCCCCCATAGAATTTATTGCTTATATTATAACCTAAAACTTCCGGTTTAAGCTCATATTTATTAGTAACAGTTGCATTTATCATCAGGTTTATAACCCTTGCATTGCTATCAATTGAAGAGATCTGGATCCGGCCATTTTCAAAGATCGCCAGCTTGGAAATACGATTCTCACTTAATACGAGCTTTTCCTTGCTGTAAATCTCGCCTTCCTGATATTCTAGCTGACGCTTTATATCATCGCTTGGAATATTATAATTATTATTTATAAGAGTTATATGAGTTAAGCCAAAAGAAAAAATATGGTTCGGAATAAACTCGAGATTCACAATAATTCGTCTGGAGCGAAGTGTATCAGTGGAAATTGTTTTTATAATATCTGGCGGGTCACTGCTTGCAATTGCATAACCGTTATTCTGAAGAACTGAAACCACTCTTGTTATTTCAAGCTGAATGTTAAACTTATTGTAGTAATCGTTTACCTTAATCAGCTTGTCGATATTTAATTGTCTCTGCGCAGCATCGGAAATATCCTCGAGGCCTTCATAATTTATGCTGTCTATCCGATATCTATAATTTTCAAAAATGTAAAGTGTTGCAGTAACATTGGTTTTATCTTCGATCTTTGTAGAAGTATCCACATGGACATCAAAAAAGCCGTTATCAAAATAAAACTTTTCCAGTTTCTTAGAATCATTTGAAAATTCTGCAGGGCTGAAATCGCTTGTTGTGCCGGTTAAAAGGAGATTCTTAAGATCGCTCTCTTCAAATGTTTTGGTATTTTTGAACACAAGATTGAGATCATTAAGCTGTAAGATAACCGGAGCCGGTTCACCATTATCGATATTATTCTGCTGAACCTGCTTGTTTTCTGCGTCTCTGTCCTTAGTTGTGGTTTTCTTGAGTGAATCGAGATACTTATGGTCTATTGTATCCTTAAGGTTGGCTGCATGCTTAATTGTATCATCAATTTGTGCGTAAGAGGAGGTACCGATACAGGAAAATATTATTATTATGAACAGACTGAATGTAAATAATATTTTTTCCCCTGACATTAGCAAAGATAATTAATAAAAAAAGATATAAATAAAAAAACCCGATAACCATTAAGAAATGTTTACCGGGCGTTTAAAAAACAAGAAATATTATGGTTAAAAATCTTTGTTTTCTTCGTCGTAAAAGAAGTCTTCATCTGTCGGATAATCCAGCCAGATCTCTTCAATATTTTCAAACGGCTCATCTGTGTCTTCCATTGCTTCCAGATTCTCAACTACTTCCTGCGGTGCTCCGCTTCTTGTAGCATAATCTAAAAGCTCTGCCTTATTTGCAGGCCATGGCGCATCATCAAGATAAGAAGCCAGTTCTAATGTCCAAACCATTTTTTTCCTCCCAGGTTAGAATGTGTGGTGTTTAATTTGTTGCAATTTAATAAAAAAATGCTTTTCATGAAATGTATTTGTGTTATTGGTAATGTAAATTTTTGTATAAAAGTTTCTTTTTGTTTGAATCGATTTCGAAATGGTACGTTTTTTACCCGCTTCGCGGAAGTCGGGGATCCCTGCTTTCGCAGATCGTTGCAGAGCAACGAAAGCTTTTCTATTTCATTTCACCTCAGCTTTTAATCCCTGAGTCTTGGATCTAATGCATCACGGAGGCCTTCTCCAATTAGGTTGTACGAGACAACTGAAATAAAGATCATCATTCCCGGAAAAATTGCAAGCCACCATGCATTTGTTGCTTCATTCGCAAGGTTTATCAGTGAACCCCATGTTACTATTGTTGCTTTTACTCCAACTCCTAAAAAGCTTAATGCTGCTTCAAGCAAGATAGCACCTGCAATTGCAAATGCACCTGAAACCAGAACCGGAGCAATAGCATTTGGCAAAACGTGCCTTAAAATTATTCTTTTGTTCGAAAGTCCGATAGAGTTTGCTGCCAGAATGTATTCCATATTCCTTACTTTCAGAACCTCTCCGCGGATAAGCTTTGCATCCGTAGTCCAGCTCGTAAATCCTATAGCCGCCATAACATACCATATGCTTGAGCCGTAAAGCGCGACAATTACAATTATAAGAAAGAAGGTCGGAATATTCATCATTATCTCAACAAAACGCATGATGATTATATCGACTGTTCCCCCATAAAACCCTGCCATACTGCCTAAAATTATACCTATAATTACTGAAATACCGGCAGCTACAAAACCAACTGATAAGGATATCCGCGAGCCGTGAATGAGCCCTGCGAGCAGATCTCTACCTATCTGGTCCGTTCCCAGATAATGATCTCCGCCCGGCTTTACAAGATTTTTTGTAAGATCGATCTCTGATGCGCCATAGGGGACAGGTGTCCAGATGACTGTTTCCAGCTTATTCTGATTATCGAGAGTTTTCCAGTTTGCATTTACAAGGTCGGCATCCCATTTTCCGATTCCCATTGAAACCAGATAATCCTTTACGACAGGAATATAAGTAGTACCATTATACTTTACATAGAGCGGCTTCTGATAAGCGAGAAAATCAGCGAATATCGCCATAAGTACAAGAAAAATGACGACATATAAAGATATCAAAGCCAGCTTATTTTTTTTGAACTGATGCTTTACGAAAGACCAGTAAGTAGCATCAACTTCTTTACGCGATTTATTCTGCTCATCCGTAAGACCTGCGGCATCTCCGTCTTCCATTGCCAGCATTCTTTCCAGTTTTACTTCTTCAACTCTTATTTTAGGCTCCATATTGTATTAAGAAGATTTTTTAGTGAATGCAATTCTCGGATCGACAAAGGCATAAAGAATATCGACGAGGAGAATCCCCATAACAGTTAAGATAGAAACAAGCACAAGCTCAGCCATGATCATTGGATAGTCACGGTCAAAGATAGCGCGTGTAGCAAGCTGACCTATACCCGGAATAGAAAAAATAGTTTCGATAATAAAGCTTCCGCCTATCATAACAGGAAGCAGGCTTCCGAGCAGGGTAAGAATTGGTATCAAAGAATTTTTCAGAGCATGCTTTAAGATAACTTTTCTTTCGCTCAGACCTTTTGCCTTTGCAGTTCTGATATAATCCTGTCTTATAACTTCAAGCATAGAGCTTCTCATCTGACGGGAAGTGAATGCAAAGCTGGCAAGACTGGAAACAACAATAGGAAGGAAAAGATGCATTACTCTGTCCCATATTTTATCGAAAAAGCTTAAAGAATCATATTGAAGAGATGTGATCCCGGAGACCGGAAAGATCTTTATGTATTCAATGTTGCAAAGGAAAACGATGGCAAGCACTGCGACCCAGAAATTCGGAAGCGAATACAGAACAAAAAGAATTACGGTCGTGATCTTATCAGTGAATGAATACTGCCGGGCAGCGCTGTAAATGCCAATAGGTATCGCAACAATATAAATGAGAAAGATCGAGATGAAATTAATAGTAATAGTGATCGGAAGCCTTTCGATTATCTTATCGAGAACGGGGCGGTTATCCTTGAAGGAATTTCCGAAATCGCCCTGAAGCATATTTCCCATCCAGATGAAGTACTGAGTATAAAGAGGCTTATCGAGGCCGAACTTCATTTTGTAGTACTTTTTTGTAGTTTCGTTTATCTGGTTCTTTGAATCTGTCTTCTGACTTTCACCGGTATTACCGACCTTCATTTCAGTCGGATCACCGGGCGCGAGCCTGCAGACGAGGAAAGAAATGATAGTAATAATGATCAGAGTAGGTATAAAAAGCAGAATTCTTTTTATAACGTATTGAGTCATGCTGAATAATTATATTTAGTCAAAATACGAATGTGGGGGAATAAATTGAAATATCTATTAATGGGTTATAGATACAAATATGCGGGAGAATATAAAAGTCATTTAGGAAATAAAATTATTTATAACGCCTGAAGGTGTAGGGGCGATTCACGAATCGCCCGTTTGTACAAACACTGTACGGGTAGACATGCGGATCTGACCCCGTAGGGGTCGCATATTTGTAGAAAGGCATTACCCCCAAAAAATTCCCCCTCATTAGAAAGGCTGTTGCAGAGCAACGGAAGCTTTACCACTTCTGAAGGGGGTCAGGAGGGGTTGATAATAACAACCAAGGTTCGATGCAAATGCATCGGATAGCTTTTGTTTTTGGCCAGGGGAGGGGTTTATAATAATAAACAAGGTTCAATTCAAATGCATCAACCGTCTTTAGTCTTTTACTCGATCAAAAATATCTCCCGCGATCCCCCTTCCACAAGGTCGATATATCCCTTCATTATCTGTTTCAGCTCATCGCTTCCTGTTGCAGTTCGCATGCTGCTGAAAAATTTTCCGATGTCTTCAATTTCCGATTCAACGATAACTGTCCAGTAATCACTTACAATATCGGTCATCACCCTCCCGCTTTTCATATCACCCATTTTCTCAAAATGGGGAAGTGCCTGCTTAAACATTTTTACAAGGTCCTTTGCCTTGCCGGGCTTTGCTCTGAATACTTCGCGGACTACATACATAATGTTACTCCGTAATGACCCATACGGGGGTTTAGGTTAGTAAATATTTTAAAGCATTATGTTTTTAATTTTAAGGAAAAAAATCAGGTCATCGTGAATATTACCGAACTTATAAAAATCGTAAAAATAAAATTTGAAAGCAAATAGAGTTCCCCCTCCTTAGAGAGGAGGGGGTTAGGGGGAGGTTGATTCATTCCTATTTCACCACCACCATCTTCTTTGTCTCCGAAAAACCTTCCGTAACCAGCTTATAAAAATAAATCCCGCTCGGTCTTGATGAAGCATCAAATGTAACCGAATAACTACCTGCATTTTGCTTTTCATTAACCAATATCTTAACTTCATTTCCCAAAATATCATACACTTTTATCGAAACAATGCCGGTAACCGGTAATTCGTAATTGATATTTGTACTTGGGTTAAACGGATTCGGATAATTCTGTGAAAGAGAAAATTGAGTTGGTATAATTGAGTTCTGTATAATCCCGGTTACCTGGTCTATCCTTATCGTAAGAAAATCGTAACCCGTTGGGCCGTTCTGCCCCCGACCTGTTACAAAAACATTCCTTGAATTATCTACTGCAATATTTGTTGAATAATTAAATCTGCTTCCTGAGGCTGGATAGATAACATTCCATAATAAAACTCCATTG
>JBBRMY010000054.1:0-14638 GCA_038230595.1 Ignavibacteria bacterium | reverse complement strand
GAACTATTTGTCCGGCTTACATTGTAAACTCCCGAAGAAGCATTCGGACTTTTAACTGCTGAAGTTACCCACTGAAAATCTGTAAGAGTTTTTGCAAAGCCTCTGTAACCATAGTATTTTTCGTTTATAGGAACCCATTGATTAGGAATTACACCAACAGAAAGATCTAATGCCAGACCGTTGTCATTTTTAAATGCAGTCCAGTCTAGCCAGGCAAACTTCAAACCAAGTTGATATTGAGTTTTGCCTGCACCATCTGTTAAGGAAAAAACATCGGTTGTCACTCTGCCTTTAACAGAAGGGCTTAATGTTCCAAGAAGAGTTAAATATGCCCTTTCAAGGAAAAATGAATTTTGGCTTGTTTCAAACTGATGTCCGTAAGGGTCAAATCCAAATGCTGCATTTGTATTTGGTTTAGTCGAATCAAGACCGGTAATGAAATTATCATTTCCTGAATTAAATTCCCAACCGGTAAAGATTGTGGTTCCTATCTTTATTTCCGGCTTAAAATCATCCTGGGAATATGAGTGTGCTGATAGAAATAAGGTAAACATAATAATTATTATGAGCTTCTTCATTTTGAGTTGTTAAGTTTTGTAGTTGTAAACATGGTGTGTTTTTATTACTAAATTGTTAAGATAATGATAAGTTTGGGTAAAGAGATGGTAAAAAAACTCCTGTGGATTTCGGTGTATAAATGAAACACTGACAACGACTGGGTTAAGAAAATAAAAAAGTAAATCAGTTAAAGCAAAAAAGCCTTTGCAGCAATGCAAAGGCTTTTTTTGTAAAGAGAAAAATATTATTAATACTTCCTTAAATTATTTCACAAGGAGCATTTTCTTTGTTGTGCTTACATTTCCTGTTTCAAGCTTATAAAAATAAACGCCTGAATTCATTGATGAAGCATTGAAGTTAACTGTATAGCTTCCTGCATTTTTAAATCCGTCAACTAAAGTATAAATTTCTTTTCCAACAGCATCATAGATCTTTAAATTAACATTCCCTGATGTTGGCATATCGAATCCTATATTTGTTGTAGGATTGAATGGATTAGGATAATTCTGTTTAAGATCAAATTTAACAGGTACTGATGCATTTGAAGTAATATTTATATCAGTCAGAACTGTGTAGTTAACAGTTAGCTTAAATATATTACTTCCCTGCGATATTACGCAATATCCTCTGTCAAAATAATTTATTCCGCCGCCATGCCCAGCTAAGCCTGTTGAAATGTTAGCCCAGTTTGTGCCTGAATTAGTTGAGATGTAAGCTCCTGCTCCCCAGCTACCTGTTATAAGAACTGTTGGATCATCATGTGCAAAATCTGAACCCCAGCCTGATGTTCCTGAATTTGAGTGATCAAGAATCCAGTTATCGCCGGAATTTGTTGACTTATAAATATTTGAACCGCTCCATTCTGTGAACCAGAAAAGCTTCGGATCAAACTGAGTATTGCTGATAGAGGGAATTTCGCTTGAAGCTGAATGAGTCATCAATGACCAGTTAACTCCGCCGTTAGTTGATTTAAAAAGATCAGCTACTTGTGAAGAACTTGTTACTCCATCTGCAACTACTATTGTATTTGAATTACCATAGAGAACTGATATATCGCAAGGACTTCTGAAAGGATAGCTGCTTATTGAAGTCCATGTAGCACCGTTGTCAGTAGATTTCCAGAAACCTCCGTTGTCAGGAGCAAAATAAAAAGTACTTGGGTTATTCTGATCGATCTGAAGAGGCTCACCATAACTACTGAAATTCTGCGCATGAACATTCGTCCATGAAACCCCATAGTTAGTAGTTCTCATAATAGCATCTGTTGAAGACTCAGTAGCAACCAGCCAGATGTTAGTATCTACAGGACTGATATAAAGATCGTGTGGAGTGTTTCCTATACCTACATTAGAAATAGATGCCCAAGTTTCACCTTTATCTCTTGAGACAAAAACTGTTGCTCCAAAAACGCAAAATACTGTATTTGGTCTTGTAGGATGCTGGCAGATATTATTTCCAAGGAAATTTCCTGTAGCAGTTGGTTTAGAAACCCATGAAATAGTTCTTGTTGTTCCTGCTGTTAAAGCCCATGTCAAACCACCATCAATAGTTTTAATGATTGCATTGTTTAAGCTGCTAACTGCATAACCAATAGAATTATTGTAATAACAAATATCGACTAAATTTGCAAGCATTGGATTAGGTTCAAATGAATTATAGTCAGCTACAGCGTTATTATTTCTAATAAATCCACCACCTCCGCAAACATGATTTGATCCAAAAGCAGATCCTGAAACTGAAGTAATATCGGAAATTGTCCTTGTATCTATAAGCTCCGGAATATTTGTGCTTGTTGGTATTTTAATTAATGTTCCGTACTCACCTGTAATGACTGTTCCATCTGAAAAAGACTTTACGGATAATAAATTTCTTGTCATTGGAAATCCTAAAGCAACAGCAGTCCACATAATTCCGCCATTAACAGTTTTATAAACAGAACCGTTTGCACCAACTACTACACCATTGTTATTATCATAAAAGCTTATCGAATTTAATTTTGTTCCTGCAGGAATACCTGCATTAGAAACTGTCCAGACATTTCCGCCATCGACAGTTTTTTTAAGAACACCATTATCACCGCAAACAAAAGCAAGAGTTCCGCTTAATAACGCAACTGAATTAAGGCTGGTAGCAACACCAACATTTACTGTACTGACAGCGCTTGGAGAATATTTTGTAGTCATTAAAACATTTCCACCATCTGCAGCGATCCATACAAGATCACTATATGAAGAGGCATCTTTAAGGTCAGCCGATCCATTTGTATATTTTGCCCATGTAGTTCCTGAATTTGTAGAACGCATAATGTTACCAGAATTTCCAACTGCAACAACATTTACGCCGTCAGCTGTAGTTATACTATTTAAGCCTTGAGAATAAGAAAGGCCGCTGATCAGTAACAAAAATGCCGTAAAGGCAGTAATTGATTTTTTCATCCTTACCAATTTTGTTTTAGTTTTTGGGTTATACAGTAACTTAGGGATTTTGATTTTAATATTCAACATATGTTAGAGTCAAATATTGTTAATAATTGTAACAAAATACAAAGCTTTTGTTTAAAATTTTTATTAATATTCAGGTTTTAATCTTTTTCTATTAAACAAATCAGTGTTTAGAATATCCAATGATTTGGGTAGTCGGTTAAGTATATAACTAATGTCCTAAACAATCTGCAAAAACGACGGTGTACAATTTAAATTCTATTTCATTAAAACCATCTTCCTGGTCTCTGTAAATTTATCAGAAGTCAAACGACAATAATAGATCCCACTCGAGAAGTTACCTGCATTCCAGTCAACTGAATATGTTCCAGCAGAAACTATCTGGTCAGTTAGAACAACAGCTTCTCTACCAGCTGCATCAAAAATTGTTATCTTTACATTTGACTGCAGCGGAACTTCAAATTTTATTTTTGTTGACGGATTAAATGGGTTAGGATAATTCTGAGACATAGAAAAACCTTGCGGTACAGAAGTTGAAATTGATTCAATTCCCAAAGGTACGCTTGTAAAAATTCTTAGCTTATAATAGCCAAAAGGCTGCTGAAGGATAATAGTTTTACGGTTATAGGTATAAACAGCAAAGCTTCCGGTTAAACCTGCATCGGGTAAACTTGTAAAATGTATTCCTCTGTCATAAGAAATTGATCCGAAGTTACTTGACGGACCTCCCCAGTCGGTGTATGCTAAAACATTTGGATCATCTTTCGAAACATCCATTCCCCAAATATATTCATCTATACTCATTTGAGACCAGTTAGCTCCAAAATTTGTTGAACGTCTCATTCCACCATTATTTCCCTCATAGAATCCGTAATACATTGTAGAATCCAGAGGTGAGCTAACTATGACTGGAAGTTCAGGTAGATCAGGATCAACTCCTCCATTTGAATCAATGAGATTCCATGTTTGCCCGTAATCGCTTGATCTCACAATATTAGCAAAGGGAGCATTTATGTTCTCCCAGTTTCTTCCCCCTACTATAATAACATTAGGTTTACCTTCCGGTACTTTAATGTAGCATACATCAGAAAAATGGTAAGATCCAATGGTTGTCCAAGATAAACCGAAATTAGTTGTTCGGAATAAACTCGAATTTCTAGAGCCGTAATAAAGAGTATCCGGGTGATTAGGGTCTCGTCCAATTGGTGTCCCGTCGCTTGACCTGTTTCCCCCCAGACTGATAGACCATGTATTTCCGTAATTTGTAGATCGGTATACCCAAGCATTTACATCGTTTATGCTGTCAATAGCAACTAAAAAAACATTTGTATCCTTTGTTGAAATGTAGAAGGAATTTGATATAGAACCCGTTGGAATATTAGTACCAACCTGAGTCCAGGTTTCTCCAATATCCAATGAACGGTAAATTAAATTTGCTTTTGTTACAAATATTTCCTTTTTATTCCAACTGCTCTGATAAAAATCATTTCCAGAGGAAGTATAGAACTGAAGCGGGAGTTTCTGCTGCCATGATAAATTCTGAACTGTTCCAGTCGGCATCGACCAATTGACTCCTCCGTTACTCGTTCTTAAAACAATATTCGATGTATTACTTATAGCCCATCCATTGAATGCATCATAAAAATAAAGATAAGAAAGATCTATCCATGCAGGGTTGTTTTCATACGTAAATGTACTTCCCCCGTTGGTGGATTTGCGGATGAATCCTCCTGTACCGCAGGAATAATAACTAGAAGGATTTGTCATTGCAATTCCGGTAATATCCGGCTTTGTTGAGACTTTATAATCTATAATGCCCCAGCTTACACCGAGATTAGTTGACTTTACAACTAAACCATCACTGCAGCCGGCGAAAATTGAACTATCATTAATGTCTACCGATAAAATATTTTTACTTACTGGCAGTGCAGCAGAATTCCATTGAGAACCCCCATTAGTAGTGATCAGTATTGTGCTGTTATCACCGCATGCAACGCCTCTTGAAAAATTAAAAAATTTAATTATATTTAAATTATTTGAAGTACCTGTTGTTTGAATTGTCCAGTTTAATCCTCCATTTACAGTTTGAAGAATCTTCCCATTGTTGCATGCAACCCAGCCGGTCAAATTATCGATGAAATAAACTGATTTAAGATTTTCAATCGCTATATTCGACTGAGAAAAACTAATACCTAAGTTAGTGCTTTTCAGTATTAACCCATTATCTCCAGCTATCCAGACATTTACTGTTCGGGTGAAAACTGAATTGAAATTAGTTGATCCGAATGAAATGCTTGAAAAAGTTTGACCGGTATTTCCGGATTTATAAATGACTCCGTTTTGCCCAACTACAAATAATGCAGATCCATTAAAACAGACTGAATTAAATCCATCCGCTTTTACTTGAGCCGAACTGAAAAAAATCAATACAGTTAATGTGAAAATGCTAATTAAAAAAGATAAAACCGAACTTTTATCGTTTTTCATATCATTCTGATAAATTAAAAAATTTTATAAATTAAATATGAGAATAAAGGAGGGATGACAAGGAGAAAAATATGTATTAACAATAATACTTTTTAATATTAGCATTTTATTTTTTAAAAACAAATATAAAGAGTTTTCTCATTATAAAACAAATACATATTGAAATGTGGTTCTACAAATAAGTTCTGTCCCGGATAATCTGTTACAGCAGATTGGAAAAGACTTTTAGAAAACTATATTTTTACAGAGCCTTTTATATAATTTTCTTACAACTATAAATGGTTCGTAAGATTACCCTTAATTGTTAAATTTTAATTGCAGTTTCGGAAACAATATTCTTTTTACAATTATGAATTGACAAGATCAGGTTTTTAATTGCTTCTGAATTACCTGATACTTCAATTGTTTTTGTTTCATTACAATTAGAAATTGCCTGAAAAAAAGAGCTTAACTCATTTACTGTTTCTTCGTCTATTACTCCTGTTTCAGAGGAGGGTAAAATAATTCTTTTTGTAAATCCTTCAACTTCGATATCAATCTTGTTATACATAATATTATTTTTAGATTATTATTTCAGAAATATTTCCGATTTACCAATTTCAAAGAAATACCTTAAAGTTACATTATGCTCAAACCCTTCTCAATAGTTTTTTCAAAAGAGGAAAAGTGAGCTTATTTGATTAAACCATAACATTTATTTGTTAAACTCAATTTCTATTTTCAAGTATTTGCTTCAATAAAGCCAGGTCTTTCTTGTTTGCTTTCTTCATCATAATTGACATTAGAGGTGAAAACAATATTGAAAACCCTGATGGTTTTCCTGCATTTCGTAAAGTCATACGAGTTGTGTCATTGCCAACATTTTCCCAAGTATAGGTTGTTTCCATAGGGAAAGGACCTTCTGCTGTTCGCATCACTAATTTTTCCCAATCACAAACTCAACAATCTCATAGGTATATTCAAGCTGCTTTCCGAGAAACTGAGCTTTAAAAGCAATTTTTGAACCAACCTGTAATGGCTTAGGTGATTTCCACTTAACAGACTTAATATTTACATACCATTCCGGAGCGTTGTCAGGATTCGCAGCATATTCTGATACTTTATCCTTGGGGGCAGAAATATTTATTTCTGTGAAAACATCAACCATGCTAAATTTTAATTGGAATATTTACTTTTTATAAATATACTAATTTTAATAATTATTTTTTTTAATCTATATTTTTTCTCTAGGGAGGGGTTTGGGTACGTGTTAAGCAAATTACTTTTAGCTTAAAGGATTCCCAAGCATGAGCTTGGGAATGAGAAATAAAAAAATTATCTGTTTCTATTAATATTTTTTTTAAGCGAAATATTAGTCAATTTTATTACTTTACCAACAGCATCTTTTTTGTTTCTGAGAAACCTTCGGAAGTTTTAAGTTCGTAAAAATAAATTTCAGATGATAGCTTTGAAGCATTGAACTTTATCGAATATGAACCTGCCTCTTTAAATTCATCTGCAAGGGTTTCAACAAGCTGCCCGAGCTGATTAAATACTTTTAATGTGATATTCCCTGATTTAGGTAGTTCAAATGAAATTTTTGTTTCAGGATTAAATGGATTCGGAAAATTCTGAAACAACTTGTATCCTGTAGGAATTGTACTGTTGTCATTAATTCCGACTAAACTTCCATTTTCAGTTATTGTTACAAATTTATTAACAGCTAAATTTGTGAATGAATTTATACTTCCGGAAGGCCATAGAATTTTAATTGAATCAATTATTGTTGCAGTACCTAAACCAAAGTGAGCTCTTATATCGTTTTGGCTGGCATACCCGGTTTCTGAAACGATCTCTCTCATCTGCCATTGAGTAGTTCCGTTAATATTTGCTTTCACCATAACTTTAGCTCCTATAGCAGATTTGTTAGATGTTGTTCCAACACATTTTATAGTGATCCATTTGTTTGAGTTTTCGCTCGTTGCATTATTTCTATACAAAAAATTATTTTCGTTATTTATGTTTGCAACAACAAGATCCATATCGCCATCGTTATCATAATCTGCCCAAGCACAGCCAAACGAGTTTCCATGATCGTTGACAATTTCACCAATTAAAATTTTTGTAAATGTTCCATTACCATTATTATGGTATAAAAGATTGTTCTGATTCTGCCATCTTGAAACGAAAAGATCAAGGAAGCCATCATTATCATAATCTGCCCAGTTTCCCATTACAGAATACTGATCCTGTGCTATGGCGGAAGTATTGTCATTTGTGAATGTGCCGTCTTTATTATTTTTGTATAGTTCATTATTTCTTAATCCATCACTCGCAACGAAGAGATCATTAAAGCCATCGTTGTTATAATCTCCCCAGGCAGCACCGAAACTTTTAGTAGTATCTGAGACAATATTCAGTGTTGTATTTTTTGTAAAATTACCGGCACCATTATTTACATATAAGAAGTTATTCGAAATTGTGGCATTGTTTACTACATAAGCATCCATGAGACCGTCATTATTAAAATCACCCCATTGAGTTCCTATAGAGCCGCTGACATCATTTACAAAAGTACCTGTTGTTAATTTTGTAAATGTACCCGAGCCCATATTCTGATAGAGAAATCTTTTTTGACCATAGTTTGTAGCACACATATCCAGAAAGCCATCGTTATTGAAGTCAACCCATGAGCAGGAGTTTGTATTGCCACCTTCAGTAACAATTACTCCCGTAGTGATCTTTGTAAATAAACCAAGAGCGGGATTTGTATTATGATAAAGAACATTGTTTTCTCCACCAAAAGTAGATAGAAAAAGGTCGAGCTTACCATCATTATCATAATCGCCCCAAGTAGCAGTAGTATATTTTGCGCTATCTAATAAAAGATCACCACCTGAGGTGACGCGGGTAAAAACACCACTGCCTTCATTATGATAAAGAAAGAAGTGCACATCGACTGTATTATTTCTGTTTATTATTAGAAGGTCTTGCTTTCCATCCCCATCATAGTCACCCCAGCTGCAGCCCCATGATTCCCCGCCGTCGGTTACTATAGGTCCTGTAGTTACTTTTGTAAATGTATTCTGACAAAAAGAAGCCATTGGCATTACAATAAATGCAAGAAGAAAATATATAATAATTTTATTTTTCATGATATTTGTTTTTATTTATTTAAAATCATTTTTTTTGTTTGAGTAATGCCTTCAAATTCCAGCTTATAAAAATATATTCCGCTTGGCTTTTTATCTGCATTCCACCTGAATCTATGCTCACCCGCAGGTAAAAATCTATCAGCAAGTATATCAATGAGCTTTCCGGAAATATTAAAAACTGCCAGCTTAACAATTCCTGATCTTTGAAGATCAAAATTAATTGATGTCATTGGGTTAAAAGGGTTTGGAAAATTCTGATAAAGGTTAAATGATCTTAGTTCGTAAGAATGTTCAATTATGCTTGTTGAAGATTTAATTACTACGAATTTTTCAGGAGCATAATTCCAATTATCTCCACTGGAGAACATATTGAAATTCACGCTATTTCCATTAGCGAATATAGTATCTTTTCCGGGAAATGAAGGAGCTTTATATCTGAAATTAAAAGTAACTGAAGTACCGGATGGTTCTAAAGGTGCGACGTGTGTTAATTCCCCGCTGGCTTTTCGTAATCCTGCAAGTGGTGTCAGAATTCCTGACCGAACAGCTATGTTCGTTCCACCGCGAACTAAGGGACCGCCTGTTATGGTAACAGTATAATCAGCACTATCATTTGTCTGAAGCGTATCAGGCCCGTTAATAGTAACAAATACAGATGAAGTGGGTGAAGAACCATGACAGGTGCATCCACTGCCATTTTTTCTTGTTGCACCGGTTATACCGCTTGAAAATGAATATAAAAAGAGGGAGATTATAAACAGCGATATGAGGGATGCAAATGAATATGCTTTTTTCATATCAAATTATTTGATATAAAATATTGCTATTCAATGCTTACAACAATGTTTTTTATATCAGATGGCTGTTATATGTGACAGATGGGAAGAAAACAGGGACAGAATTAAATCAATTTAAACCTTTAATATTTTTTCAATGCTGTTTTTATATGTTCTGCCTGATGTAAATTTAGTACCGTTCTTCATATAGACATTGTATTCATTATGAAACCAAATCTTTAATTCCTTTATGAAATTTATATTAATAATGACTGATCTTTGAATCCT
Organism: Ignavibacteria bacterium; assembly: GCA_038230595.1. Lineage (GTDB taxonomy): Bacteria > Bacteroidota > Ignavibacteria > Tepidaquicellales > Tepidaquicellaceae > JBBRMY01. The sequence continues at coordinate 4,954 of JBBRMY010000054.1, read as the reverse complement.
CAAAAATATTTTCGGGTCAAGCTTTTTTTCAAAAGCGGAAAGAGTATCACGTATAAGGTGAGATGATCCTGATGAGAAAATCTTTATATAATTTCCTGAAGCTTCAAGCCATTCAATTTCTGTAATTTTTATAAAATAAATTCTTCCATTAGTTTTTATTGTAATTCTTTCAAGATAATCAGTCTCATTCTCCATCTTGCTTGCTTTCTGTTCCTTAAGATCATTCAGGGCATCCAGAATATTTTTACTTTTTTCTTCAGTAGCTTTTGAATTTAATTGCTTTCTGCTTCGATCAAGTGTTTTGCTGAATCTTTCCTTGTCAAAAGGCTTAAGAAGATAATCCAGAGCGTGAACTTCAAATGCTTTCAAAGCAAATTTGTCAAACGCAGTTGTAAAAATAATTGCAGGCAATTCAGATTGATTCAGATTATCAAGCATCTCAAATGCATTCATACCCGGCATTTTGATATCAAGAAAGATAAGATCCGGCTTTTTATTTCTAATAGATATAAGTGCTTCGGCAGAATTTTTACACTCATCCAGAATTTCAATATCCTCTTCCTTTTCTAAAAATGTCCTGATCTTCTCCCGTGCAAGATTTTCATCATCAATTATAAGGACTTTTATTTTTATTTCACTCATATGATTTCTAAAGGAATTTTTATATTTACTATTATACCATTTATCGCATTTTCAAAACTTAAGTGATCATTGCTTCCATAAATCTGCTTTAAACGCTTGCGGGTATTATTAAGTCCTAATCCTTCTCTGGTTTTATTCGTCATATTCTCAACTCTCCCGGGTCCGTTATCCTCTACGGTTAGAAGCAGCATATTGTTCTGGAGAGATGAAGAGATTTTAATATTACCGCCTGTTGTCATTTGTTCTACACCATGCTTAAAAGCATTTTCAACTATAGGCTGCAGTATAAGATTTGGAACCATAATATCTAAAGTTTTCGGGTCAATATTTAAAGTGATCTTCAGATTCTCCTGAAAGCGCATTTTTTGTATTTCTATATATTGGTTCAGAAAATTAAGTTCATCACTCAAAGTAACTTCGTGGACTCCAATATTATCGAGAGATATTCTTAAAAGATTGCTTAGTTCGGTTATCATTTTATCAGCAGCAACCGGGTCTCTATGCATTAGTGTAGAAATAGCATGCAGCGTATTAAAAAGAAAATGTGGATGAAGCTGCATCTTCATATTTTGTAGCTCCGCTTGTGAAAGCCTGACTTCAAGCTGAGAAAGATTGTATTGATGCTCTCTATTTTTAAGATAATATTGAATTCCGAAAATTATAGACATTACTACGCAATAATAAAAAAAGCTTTCAAAAGAAAGACCTAGGATACCAAATTGCGATAATTGTATTCTGTCCCAGAATGGCATTGCCATTGTACCCGAAAGCCATTTAACTGACAAATTTGTAAAAATACTTAAAAAGCTTTGAATGAAAGCCACCGGAATGCCAAACAAAATTATTATAATTGAATTCCTTACCGGCTTTAAAGAATCAATGCTGAATTTTTTTGCAAAAATAAAGATAAGAGGCATAAGGAGTACCCAGAAAAAATTGTTAGTGCATCTATAGGTAATGCTTGTATACCAATCGAAATGCGTACCTGCATTAATACTGAAAATAAAATTCTGGAAAGAATTATATATTGCCAGCAGTTCCCATCCAAGAAAAATGAGAGTCCATTTTTTCCAATTAAATTTGTTATCTGACATAAAAATATAAAACTCAATTTACAGAAAAGAAAATTTGAAAAGAAGCAGAAAGGGATGAATGTAATAGAAGGATGGTTTTTTTTATAAAAAAAGGAGTGCTTGCACACTCCTTTTTAAATTTAACTGCATTAAGATGTAATAGACTTAGATGGCTGCTGGTGGAAAAGCAACACCAACAGCGGCAGTTTTACTTCACCAAAAGCATCTTCTTTGTTTCAACAAATCCTTCGGAAGTTATAAGCTTGTAGAAATAAATTCCTGAAGATAGCTTTGCTGCATCGAACTTAACAGAATAATTCCCTGCTTCTTTGAATCCATCAGCAATTGTTTCAACAAGTTGACCGGTCAGATTGTAAACTTTGAGACTTATTGTTCCTGAATTTGGAAGATCAAATTTTATGTTTGTAGTTGGATTGAAAGGGTTTGGATAGTTCTGATACAATGCAAACTTATTGGGAATTCCAATTGTAACATCGTTCATTAAATTGTAGTATTGGATATTCCCGTTATAATCGATCTGCTTCAGGCGGTAACTATATTTCCCTGTCTGTAGATTGTTATCATTAAAAGTATAATCAGTCTGAATTCCTGAGTTCCCTTTTCCTTTTACAAATCCTTCTTTTATCCATGATAAATTTCCGGATCTTCTTTCAATATCGAATCCTGAATTATTTGATTCACTTCCTGTACTCCAGTTCAATCTGACACTTGTACCTGTAATATTAGAAGTAAAAGATAAAAGCTCAACAGGAAGAGGGACTGATACAACAGCAGAGAATGAACCCCTGCCATGTGTTGCAGCAACTAATGTATTATCTGCGTTACGGTAATCGAACATAACAGTTACTACATTTCCGATTGAAGTAACTGCTTCCTGAGTCCAGACAGTTGAGGCACCGTTTAAATTTGTTGTATAAAAAACGCCGACTGATGTTGCAAGAAATACATGCAGCACTGAGCTCTTATAAAATATAGTGGCAAATCTGACTGATGGACCCGAAGCTCCGGAAAGATTCCCATCAATATTTACCCATGTAGCTCCTGCATCAGTAGTATACCAAAGTCTGTTAACATTATAATTACTGAAGACCGCTATAACATTTGAAGAATTTGTCGGATCAATTGCAAGGCAGGATACATAAGCACCCGGCATTGCACCTGTATTTAAATTTGAGCTTACATTTGCAGTTGTGCTTGCATTATCGATACGTCTAATATGACCTTCTTCTGTACCGTAATAAACAACATTTGAATTATTTGCTTTTGAAACACTTATAGTTGAAACCTGTGCAGTTGCTGAACCAACATCAGTTCCTGCAAGATAGCTCCAGCCTGTAACAGTTGTTCCGTTCTTTGCATTACTGTTTCTCCATATACCTGTTGTAGTAGCTGAAGTACCTCCGGCATAATAAAGAAATGAAGAATTTGAATTATCCAGAATATGAGGATTAATAAAAGACTGATGAAGTGAACCTGCAGGTTTCATATCTGCATTACCGCTTCCATCTCTTTGTGCCCTGTCGAGTGCTCCGTTTTGGGAAGTTGAATAAATTCTGTCATCTGTTAATGGTGCAATTGAACAATAACCGCCATCACCACTATTAATTGCAGCCCATGGAGTCGCTAAAAGTCCGCTCGTTGTCATGTATGAACCATTATCCTGATAACCTCCTGCTATTGCATTCGAACCGGTTTCCGGATCCATTGATACTGCATAGAACTGAGTAACATTATAACTTGGTGAAAGTGAAGTCCAGGTTACAGGAGTATTTGCCGAAACATTTGCAGTAACATCATTTGTTCTTGTAATTCCTCCATCATTACCACTGAAATAAGTTACATTACTTCCCGGCTTAAAATATCCTGTGTGTATATCAGGATGACTTGCAGGGTAAGTACCATTCTGAACTGTGGGCTCGTAGCCTCCGATTCTTCTTGTATTCAAATTTGTTAAAAAACCATCTGTAGATCTATAAAGATTGACTCCACCGAGAATAATTAAATTTGCATCTGACGGACCAATCTGTATAGTGAAGTCATAACCTCCTTGAGTGTCAAACGGCTCATTAAAAGTACCATAATTACCCTGACCTGCCTGTGGAAGATTTGCACCTAATGGCACCCATACACCACCCGCACCGCTTCCATCTCCACTGAGATATGTATATTTCCAGATCTGATGCTTGTTAACTGAATTTGGTTCGGCAGCGGGAACATCATGAACAGCAAAGTAAACTACAGTTTCATTTGAAGGCGCAATAGCTGTAACTATTCTACCGTACGTTGCAGGAAAATTAACAGGAGTAATATTTGCCCAGGTAATTCCATCAGGAGAGCGATATACACCATTCATAGTGCTGCCTGCTGTAAAGCTTCCGGTTGCATAAACTACACCTGTAGATGAACATTTTACATCGGTAAAAGTAGATTGACCGGGGTTATTTCCGAGAACCAGAGTCCAGTTTGTACCTCCGTTAGAAGTACGGTAGACAGAACCAATATTTGCAGAGTAAATTTCATCTTCAGCTAAATTAGAGCGATCTGATGCGACACTCCAAACATATTGCCAGTTTGAATTAAAATTATTAGGAGAGCTTCCTGAAGTTGCAGGTAGCAGATTCCATGTTAATCCGTTATCTAATGACTTAAATATCCCGTCTCCGGTAAAATTATTCCCTGCGCCGAACTGTCCAGCAGTATTTCCATCACGCTCGCCGGTACCCATGTACCATTTATTTGAATTTCCCGCTCTGATATCCTGAGTAATACAGGTAGCATTATGCAATTGAGCAAGTGTAGTTCTCTGAATCCAGTTTGTTCCTGAATTTGTTGAACGCCAGATACCGCCCGAAACACCTCCTGCAATAATAATATTTGTATCAGCTATATCACCAAGAAGAGCACGTGTTCTTCCCCCAACATTATTCGGCCCTCGTTCAGACCATGTTAAAGCTTTTGTTCCTGTATTTTTTGGTAAATTTTTATTGAACTGAATTTCCTTTTCTCTTATTCCTTCCGGGATCTTATTTGTTATAGGATCTCGGAGCATTTTGAATTCGCGTTCAGCTCTTGCATCCGGATCATCATCGTCACCAATAGAAGCCGGCTTGAAATTTGTTTGTTGAATTTTTTCGACGGGTAAAATTTTAGTTTTAACTAAAAATGTTAGACATAGAGCAAAACAAAATAAGAATAGAACAGTAAATATTTTTTTCATG